>CALHVP010000073.1 GCA_938038975.1 uncultured Maribacter sp.
CAACTACATGTATACATAGGTAAACCTATATAATTATGTAACTTTGTAACCAAGCATGGATACCGAAAAAATTAATCTTAGAATAGAACAAATACTTAAGCACTATGAGCTTACGGCTTCTTCGTTCGCAGACAGCATTCATGTACAGCGTTCTAGTATTTCTCATATACTTAAAGGTAGAAATAAGCCAAGCTTAGAATTTGTTAACAAGCTAGTTCAAGAATATCCAGAAGTAGATTTGTATTGGCTGCTTTACGGAAAAGGTGATTTTCCAAAGAATGATTTAGATCAAAACCGCTCCACTGTTCAAACAGAAGTAGTAAATAAAATTCCACCCAAAACAAGAAAGAAAAGTATAGAGAAAGTTATGGTATTTTATTCTGACGGTACATTCTCCTCCTATAATCCTGATTAAAGGATGCTTTTTGTTACTAACTATTCTTATGAAACAATTAAGTTAAATTCAAATTTGATTAATTTGCAGGTATGATTAAATCAATAGTCTTTGCATTTTTAATATGCTTATTATTAGCGTCTTGTTATCAGCCAGAACGCGACTGTAATTCATATAAGACAGGCTCATTCTTGTTTAATTACGAAGTTGGGGATTCTACCAAAACAGCTAAGTTTATTCGAGGAAACGAGTTCAGCGTGGATTATTACGATGGCAAAATAGATAGCGCAAAAATTAGATGGTTTAACGACTGTGAATTTGTACTCAAAGACATTCACAGCAAAACAGCGATACACTACAAAATTATAAGCACTACGGATAGCTCCTATACCTTTTCATATAAAAAGGCAGTAAAGGACCCTAATAAAGAATTAATCGTTAAGACGGCTACCGCCTATAAAACCAACTAATCATGTTCGAAATATTTTCTAACCCAAGCGCCTGGATTGCCTTAGTAATACTTATTCTTATTGAAATTCTTATTAGCATAGACAACATAGTCTTCATTTCATTTGCATCAGAAAAATTAGAAAGTGGAAAGCAAAAGAAAGCTATTTTTAGTGGTTTTGCCATGGCAGCAGTTATCCGCATCATCTTATTAATAGGATTTTCATTATTACTTTCTCTTAAAAAGCCTTTTTATCTCATAGATTTAGAATGGATAACCGGGGGATTAAGTGTTCAAGGTGTAGTACTTTTTCTAGGAGGTCTTTTCCTATTAATTAAAGGCACTAAAGAACTTAGAGAAAAGGTAGAGGATAGAAGACATGACGAGGAAGAGGTGAAGAGAGAAAGAAGTAGTAGTTTTTCAAAAACCATAATTCAACTTCTTATAATAAATATGGTTTTTTCTTTAGACTCGGCCTTAGCTGCTATTGGAATGACTACTGGCATATCTTCAGACAGCAATAGCATTTTAGTGATAATGATTATTGCCGCACTGATAGCGCTCCTAATACTCATTTCTTTTGCAAAAGGAATAAACTCTTATATAGAAAAACACCCATCTATTAAAGTTTTTGGGCTTGCTTTTCTTATGATAATAGGTTTTATAATGATTGCTGATGCCGCTCAGATATCGCATATTACACTATTTAAGCAAGAGGCAACTAGCATCCACAAAGGATATCTTTACTTCGCAATTGCCTTTTGTTCCATCATCGCCTTAATTGAATTAATCAGAAAGAAGAAACCCTTAGTAAACAATTAGTAGGCCTAAAGTTTATACAGGGGTGCCAGATTAAAATTCCGGCTATCCCTTGATTTAAATAGGAAAAACGATAGTATAACAACAATAGTATGACTAAGGATACTAATAGTCTTCTTCTTGAAGCTACTCCGCTTTTTATTCCGAGAATCAGTAGGAACTAAAGCTAAGAAATAAGAGTTGTCAGAAGAACGACTTACTATTTAGAAATTAAATAGCGCTATCACAACCTAAATTTTAAGGAATTAACCTAGTTAGGCCTACTAAAAGCCACTTCTGGGTTTTCGCTCTTTTGCTTACGGAACAAACGCTGCTGCTGTTTCACAGTCATTGTACTGCCATCGTGACTCCAGCCTGGTGGTCCAAAAATATACATAAACTTATCTTTTAGGCTACTTGTCTTCTTGGTGTCGTTCCAAATATCCTTAAACTCATGAGTAAGAATCACAATGGGGTTATTTGAACTTGGTGCATGAATAACTCCATATTTAACATCAATAGAATCATCTAGCTCCAACCAAGTCCCAAACATTCTATCAAAGATATTTAAGAAACCACCATGGTTTTTATCCAAGTACTCTACATTCTGCGCATGATGCACTTGATGCATCGTATGGGTGTTCATGAACTTCTCAAAAATACCCAGCTTAGGAAGTAGTACTGTATGTAATTGAAACTGCCATAAAGCTTCTATTCCTAGGCAGAATACAACCATTTCTGGAGAAAATCCAAGTGCTGGCATCCACATATAGAAAAATGGCTTGTAAAGCAATGTAAACCAACCGTTACGTACCGCAGTACCTAAATTGAAGTTGTCTGAAGAATGATGAACAATGTGCGCCGCCCACAATATTCGAATTTCATGGTTTGCTCTATGGAACCAATAATACGTAAAATCATCTGCAAGTTGACACAACAACCAGATATACCAAGCATAACCAAAAGACTCATATCCTAATACATGCGTTCGAACCCCATCTACAAGGGGATTAAAAACATCATACACGTAAGTGAAAATGACTATTGCGGAAACTACTTTTAAAAGCGCTGCAAGAATTGCTGAACCAACACCCATAAATCCACTCGCAAAAAGATCCTTCCAATCATACAAATCATGATGGTCGTCATGGTTTTTGCTGTATGTTAATTCTAATAAGATAAATATAATAAAGCAAGGTGCTCCATACACCAGGGGGTTTGTCAAATCCATTACGTTAATTCAATTTTTTAATAAATATACCTATTTAAGCAGTCTCTGTATAACTTGTTTAACCTTTAGCATGTGATTTAAGAGGATACTACTGCCAGTGCTAAACAAGTTATTATTCATTTTTGTTTTTTAGAAGATTATTTTGCTCCTGCATTAACTTCTCTAAATTAGACAGCAACTCTATTTGCTTTGGCGTCTCTATTTCTTTGTCTTCCGGGTCTTCTGCCTTGTTCTTAAATTTATTAATGAACTTGAACACCATGAAAATAGTAAATGCAACGATTAGAAAATCTACCATAACTTCTACAAATTCGCCATAACCTATAGCAACTTCCTCAATGTTTTCAGAAGCACTTCTTAGCACCCATTTTTTATTTGACAAATTTGTGCCATCTGTAAATAAAGATAACGGAGGCATAACAATAGTTTTTACTAAAGAATTGACCACATTATTAAACGCCGTTCCGATTATTATTCCGATAGCCATATCAATCATATTGCCCTTTACTGCAAAATTCTTGAATTCATTGAACAATTTCTTCATGATGTATTAGAAAAGTGTGATTTGACCTTCATCATCCCCGTCCTCTTCTGCTTCGGATTCGCTATTTGCGGGAGGGGTTTTAGAGTCACTAGGTTTGGTTCCTATTTCTTTATTAGAAACATTTTCTTCGTCTACCACCTCCATATTGTTGGCGTCTTCGTCAAGCACTTGCTCCTCATAAGGCAAAGCATCTAATGAATTAATATTTTTAACTTTTTCAGAAGTCAATTGATTACCTAAAGCTTTAATTCCCTTAATCGATATAAATTTCTCAACATCAATAGATTGATTTTCTTTAGGGTCTTTTCCTCGAGGTTTAGGAAATTCCAATTCTATCATAGGTCTCCAATCTGTAGAGATGAGCTCCAGATAAGATTTTGGATGCTCTGAAATGAACAAGTCTTCTCTATTCTCACTTTCAATAAGAAATCGTTTTACATAAAATCGTTCCTTTTCACCCTCCCAGTAAATTGCAGAGATTGGTTTTTTAGGATTCCATTTTTCCAACACAATCATATCATCATCAAAATGTGATGTAACCACTGGTGGTATGGTTTTAACTACACCCTTTTGATTTATGATCAACAACAAATCTTCTCCTCCAAATTCACCAATAAGCTCCCCTCTTCCATCCACATTTAATCGCCTAACAACATCATCGAACCAGATTTTTCTAGGTTTTAAAGTAGAAACTCCTTTCTCCTTGAGTTCAATACGCTTAACAGTATACTTAGTAACAATATTCCCTTTAGACGTACGTCCTTTTATACGAACATCTGCAAAATCAATATCCCATTTCAACTTCTTTATGCTTCCAGCCTGCCGTAAGTTTACAGTCACCACTTCTGCCTCTCCATTAGGGTTTGCAGAAAAATAAATTACATCTGAATTAGGAGAACCCGCAGTGAGGTCATAGGGCTTGTCCCTAGTAACCGATGTAACATTAAATCTTTTTATATAAGTTGGCCCACCCTTACCATCCTTATACATTAGGTTATAGGTACTACGTTTATCTTTCTTCTTAAATACGGCTACATGTATAATATTTTTGCCAACAAAAATTTTAGCATCTACTTTACTAACTTGCATTTTACCATCTTTGGTAAATACTATTATATCGTCAATATCACTACAATCAGTAACGTATTCATCCCTTTTAAGGGAAGTGCCCACAAAACCTTCTTCCCTATTTACATAAAGCTTGGTGTTCCTTATAGCAACCTTAGTTGCTTCAATATCATCAAAAACACGAATTTCTGATTTACGCTCCCTACCCTCTCCGTAGGTCTTTTTTAGCCTATTAAAATAAGCGATGGCCCAATCTATCAAATTAGCTAGATGATGCTTTACTTCAGCAATTTTCTCTTCTAAATTATCAAGATATTCCTGTGCTTTACCTAAATCAAATTTTGATATTTTCTTAATTTTAATTTCAGTTAAACGTAAAATATCATCTTCGGTAACAGCACGTCGTAAGTGCTTTGCATGAGGCGCTAATCCCCTATCAATAGCAGCTATAACACCTTCCCAGGTTTCCTCTTCTTCTATGTCTCGGTAAATTCTATTCTCAATAAAGATTCTTTCTAAGGATGCTGCGTGCCATTGCGCCTCTAATTCAGATAGTTGAATTTCTAGCTCTTGCCTTAACAACTCTACAGTAGCTTCCGTAGAACGCTTTAGCATTTCTGTTACACCAATAAATAGCGGTTTATTATCTTCAATTATGCATCCTAATGGAGAAATAGAAGATTCACAAGCGGTAAAAGCGTACAGCGCATCAATAGTTTTATCTGGGGAAATACCGGAAGGAAGATGTACTAAAATCTCTACATCAGCTGCTGTGTTATCCTCTATTTTCTTAATTTTAATCTTTCCCTTGTCGTTTGCTTTTAGAATAGAATCAATTAAAGAAGAAGTATTGGTGCCGTAGGGTATCTCATTGATAACAAGCGTATTCTTGTTTAGTGTTGCTATTTTAGCACGAACTCTTATTTTTCCACCACGAAGTCCGTCATTATAATTATTGATATCGATAATTCCAGAAGTGGGAAAATCAGGATATATTTTGAATCGCTGTCCTTTAAGGTGTTTAATTGAAGAATCTATAAGTTCAATAAAATTATGAGGAAGTACTTTTGTTGATAATCCTACCGCAATACCCTCTGCTCCTTGCGCCAAAAGCAAAGGAAACATAACAGGCAGATTTATGGGTTCTTTTCTTCTACCATCATATGATTGTTGCCATTCTGTTATCTTAGGACTAAAAACAACGTCTAAAGCAAACTTTGAGAGACGAGCCTCTATATATCTAGATGCAGCGGCCCTATCTCCTGTTAAAATATTACCCCAGTTACCTTGCGTATCTATCAAAAGGTCTTTTTGACCCATCTGCACCATAGCATCCGCTATACTTGCATCCCCATGGGGATGATACTGCATGGTATGCCCAACAACATTTGCTACCTTGTTATAACGACCATCATCCAATTCCTTGAGCGCATGCATAATACGACGTTGTACGGGTTTGAACCCATCTTCTATCGCAGGCACCGCACGCTCCAATATTACATAGGAGGCATAATCAAGGAACCAATCCTTATACATGCCGGTAACCTTCGTCAAGGATATATCTTCCTCCTCTTCAACAACAGCATCTTCTTCAGAATTACCGTTCAATTCGCCCTCGGAAGTAGCATCTTGATTTTCATTCAAGTCTTGCTCATTATCCGATTGGTTTTCATCATCAGCAGGTAAATTCAAATCTTCTTCATTCTCTTGCATAAAGGACTACTGTCTGTATTGTTCTTTGTTTGTATTTATTGGTCGTTATCAACTAAATCAATCTCAACTTTAAGATTTTCGATAATAAATTTTTGACGGTCAGGTGTATTTTTACCCATATAAAAACTTAATAGTTCCTCTATTGACATTGCCTTGTCTAGCATCACAGGCTCTAATCGAATATCATCACCTATAAAGTGCACAAATTCGTCTGGGGAGATTTCACCCAAACCTTTAAAACGTGTAATCTCCGGCTTACCTGTTAATTTCTCCATGGCATTTCGGCGTTCTTCCTCGCTATAGCAATAGATGGTTTCTTTCTTGTTTCTTACACGAAACAAAGGCGTTTGCAAAATATATAAGTGATTCTCTTTTATAAGTTCTGGGAAGAATTGTAAAAAGAAAGTAATCAGTAACAATCTAATGTGCATTCCATCAACATCTGCATCCGTTGCGATAACAATATTATTGTACCGTAAATCTTCTATAGATTCTTCAATATTCAATGCTGCTTGCAGCAGGTTAAACTCCTCGTTCTCATAGACTATCTTTTTAGACAGTCCATATGAATTCAGTGGTTTACCCTTTAAACTAAACACCGCCTGTGTATTTACATCTCTAGATTTTGTAATAGAACCAGAGGCAGAGTCACCCTCTGTAATGAAGAGCGTACTTTCTAGGTTTCTATCTTTTTTTGTATCCCCTAAGTGAATACGACAATCCCGTAATTTTTTATTGTGAAGGTTTGCTTTCTTAGCACGGTCTTTTGCTAATTTTCTAATACCAGATAGCTCTTTACGTTCACGTTCTGCCTGTAATATTTTACGCTGTATGGCCTCTCTCGTATCCGGATTTTTATGCAAATAGTTATCCAAATATTTACCAACAAAATCATTAATAAAAGTTCGTACGGTAGGTAGTTTTCCACCCATATCCGTAGAACCTAATTTCGTTTTTGTTTGACTTTCAAAAACAGGTTCCATTACTTTTATGGCTATAGCAGAAATTACAGATTTTCGGATATCTGATGGGTCATAATTTTTTCCATAGAATTCCCGAATAGTTTTCACCAAGGCTTCTCTAAAGGCAGTTTGGTGCGTACCACCCTGTGTTGTATTCTGCCCATTCACAAACGAATGATATTCTTCACTATACTGAGTTTTGCTATGAGTAATAGCAATTTCAATGTCCTCACCTTTTAAATGAATAACTGGGTAAAGAAAATCTTCCGTGTTGTTATTATCTTCTAAAAGATCTTTTAGTCCGTTTTCTGAATAAAACTTTTCTCCGTTAAAGTCTATCGTTAAACCCGGGTTTAGATAAACGTAATTTTTGAGCATGCGCTCCACATACTCGTTACGGTATTTATAATTTTTAAATATAGCTTCATCTGGACGAAAAGACACCTTAGTCCCCTTACGCTGAGAAGAATCACTTGGCCCTTCTTCTTTTAAAAGATTACCTTGACTAAACTCAGCAGTTTTAATTTTGTTATCCCTAGAAGATTGCACCTCAAAGAAACTAGAGAGTGCATTCACAGCTTTTGTTCCTACTCCGTTTAATCCTACAGATTTTTTAAAAGCTCTAGAATCATACTTTCCACCGGTATTCATTTTGGAGACTACGTCTACAACCTTACCAAGTGGAATTCCTCTACCATAATCACGAACTTTTACCAAACCATCCTTAATACGGATTTCTATGGTCTTACCAGCCCCCATTACAAATTCATCAATACAGTTGTCTATTGTTTCTTTTAATAGGATGTAAATACCATCATCAGCGGAAGAACCATCACCAAGTTTACCTATATACATACCTGGACGCAATCGGATGTGTTCTTTCCAATCGAGGGAGCGTATATTATCCTCTGTATATTTAGTGTCTTGGGACATGTAAAAAAATGGTTTGTGAAAGTGTTGTTAAAGATAGCACGACTTAGAAAAATAAAAAACCTCTATGAACTAAAGTAATTAACAATGAAATAGCTCTTTTTGTTGATAGCCTTGCTAATCAAGTAAAAAACTATTCAAATATTTGCATTCATTCGTCCACATGATACTTTAACATGTAAATAAATTAATTTTTGGACAAAAGAGGTGATGTCACTACTATTTAAACGCAAATCAAAAGTTAAATTGACCAACGCATATATCTATCTAACCCAAGTAAAAAAAATAATTGTGTTTTACTATACTAGTAAATGGAATAAAGAATGATTTAGCTAGACATTAAATCTAAAATGCATTACATCTCCATCCTTAACAATATACTCCTTGCCTTCTACCTTCATTTTACCAGCTTCCTTAACTTTGGCTTCACTACCATAAGCAACGTAGTCGTTATAAGCGATAACCTCTGCTCTAATAAAGCCTTTTTCAAAATCAGTATGTATAACTCCGGCTGCTTGCGGTGCTGTAGCTCCAATAGGAATTGTCCACGCCCTCACCTCCTTAACACCAGCTGTAAAATATGTTTCTAAATTTAGTAATTTATAAGCCCCTCTAATTAATTTGGCAGAACCAGGCTCTTCTAAGCCTAAATCCTCCAAAAACATTTGACGCTCTTCATACGTATCTAGTTCCGTTATATCAGCCTCTGTACCTACGGCAAGCACAATAACTTCTGCATGCTCATCAGCTACTGCTGCCTTTACCTTATCTACATAATCATTCCCTTTGGCTGCAGCGTCCTCGTCTACATTACATACATATAAAACAGGTTTATCTGTAATAAACTGCAAAGGCATAACAAACTCATTACGGTCTTCTTTGTTTATTTCAATAGCCCTTACCGATACACCAGCTTCTAGTCCTGTTTTTATACTCAATAAAACTGCTTCTTCCTTTTGGGCTTCCTTATTTCCTGTCTTTGCAGTTCTTTTAACTTTTTCAAGCTTTTTATCAACTGTTTCCAAATCCTTAAGTTGAAGCTCCATATCTATGGTTTCTTTATCCCTAATAGGATCTACATTACCATCAACATGAATAATATTATCATCATCAAAACACCTTAAGACATGCAGAATAGCATCTGTTTCTCTAATGTTTCCTAGAAACTGATTCCCTAAACCTTCGCCTTTACTTGCTCCTTTAACTAAACCCGCAATATCAACGATTTCAACAGTAGCTGGCAATACTCTTTCTGGATCAACCAAAGATTCTAGTTTCTGCAATCTTGCATCCGGTACGTTTACGACTCCAATGTTTGGCTCAATCGTACAAAAAGGAAAGTTTGCACTCTGTGCTTTTGCATTAGACAAACAATTAAAAAGTGTTGACTTACCTACGTTTGGCAATCCTACGATACCTGCTTTCATGAGTATAATTTTTAAAACGATGCAAATATAGTTTTTACTTCATGATATGCAGCCTTAATAAACAGCAATAACCATCAAACTGACAAAATAAAATCCCACATTATTCATCCAAATAGAATAATCGCATCTACTATTTATAGGTATTTATACAATTTGTTGATAATAATTTAATATATTTCCGATTCTATTAAAAATAATGTATGGATACCACCCCGGATAAATCCTTATGGTTTTTTTTTAAAAAAGGCGATTTAAATGCTTTTAAAGCTCTTTTTAAAATACACTACCCTGCTTTGCATACGTACGGGATTAAACTTTCTAATGACTCAAACTTAACAGAGGATTGTTTGCAAAATTTTTTTATTTATCTGTATGAAAATAGAGAAAATCTTAGTGATGTAAATAATATTAAATCTTACCTCTTCGTATCGTTTAAAAGAAGATTAATAAAGCAATTACAAAATAAAAAATTAAGAACAAGTTTCCTAGAACAGGCGCCACTAGAACAAGAAATCATGTTCTCACCTCAAGAACTTGCTGTTAAACAGGAAGTTCAATTCTTATGCACTAAAACACTTCATAACTTGTTAAATGATCTCCCTAAGAGAGAAAGAGAAGTTGTCTACTTTAGGTATTATTGCGATATGTCCACCTTGGAAATATCTGAAGTAATGGAAATAAAATCACAAAGCGTTCTAAACATTCTTCAGAAAGCAATGATTAAACTTCGAAAACACTCTGAAAACAAGCTAATAGCGGAAATCTTAAAAAAATCTTAAAAAAATAGGGTATAAAGTTTAAACGTAAGGCTCTTTAATATGGAAGACCTTATTGAATGAAAACAGAACACTCTTTTTTACAACAATTATTAAACGACCCATCTTTTGTCAATTGGGCAAAGAACTCGAATAATAATGATATTGAATATTGGAATAATTGGATAGCTAATAATGCTTCCCGCATTGAAACAGTAGATACAGCCAAAGCAATTATTTTAGGTATTAAGTTTGAAAAAAACTTTCCAGCTAATTATAAAGTAGAAAAAGAATTATCTAAAATTTTACCACAATTACGTACTGATGATTTCCTTATACCACATAGTATAAAGAAAAATCCTTTTAAAAAGTATGTCTCGTTATCCGCTGCTGCCTTAATTCTTGTACTCATATCATGGTCTGGGAATCAGTTTTACACCAATTCTACTAGTACCGTACACAAAACAAATTATGGGGAAATTATAGATTTAAAGCTTCCTGATGGAACCTCGGTTGTGTTAAATGGTAATTCGGAAATACAATATAAAAATAACAACCCTAGAAATATCTTTTTAAAAGGGGAGGCTTACTTTAAGGTAAAGTCCATACCATCTACAAAGGCAAAATTTTGGGTACATACTGAAGATCTTAAAGTTGAAGTTTTAGGCACGCAATTTCATGTAAACACCAGAAAGAAGAGAACAAATGTTGTATTAGATGAGGGATCAATTCATTTGGAATTTGACAACGGAGATGTAAAAAAGATGATACCCGGAGAACTAGTTACTTTTTCTAAAGATTCTGAAAAACTGGTTCACACCAAAGTTACTGTGGCTACACCTTATGCCCTTTGGCGGGATGGAACGTACACTTTTAATGGAATTTCCTTAAAAGAAGTAATGACTAATATCGAATATACATACGGAGTTAAAGTGAAGTATCAGCATCCACAACTACAACAACTTTTAATAACAGGAGGTGTACCCAATCAAAACTTAAAAATATGTATCGCTGCAATTGAGCTGGCAACCAATACTCGCATCATTCACAAAGACAATACTTTATTAATCCAAAACAATTTGAACAATTAACTTAACTATTAACTTAACTATTAACTTGAACAATTAATTAAAACTATCTATTATGAGAACCAAAAATCAAATTAAAACGCTGTTAGCGCTACTACTTTTTATAAGTAGTCTAGGCATAAACGCAGCAGAAACTGTAAAAAAAGAAGTCACTTTAAGTGAATTCTTAAAAGAGATTAGCTCTAAACATGAAGTATTTTTTACCTACAATCCAGAATTAGTAGGTACTACAAACTTAAATCCTAAGGATTATGAATTTCCACTATTAGACAAAATAATAAATAAGCTAGAACGCAAAACTAGCTTTGATTTTGAGTATTTAGGAAACAAATACTACGTAGTATATCATAAAAAAGCAGCTAAAGCAGAGCTAAGTAAAGTAAATGCTATTACTAACGGTCTGTCAAACGTTTCTTTGATTTCAGATTTTCAAAGCAGTGTTTCTGGAAAAGTTACAGATGCTGATGGCGTAGCCTTAGCAGGAGTAAACATTGTTGAAAAAGGAACAACTAATGGAGCTTCTACTGATTTTGATGGAAATTATAGCATCAACGCAGCAGAAGGAGCTACTTTGGTATTTAGCTATATAGGTTTTGCTACCCAAGAAATCAAAGTTGCTGGTAAATCTACCATTAATGTGAAGATGTCTGAAGGGATGCAATTAGAAGAGTTTATTGTAGTAGGGTCAAGAACAGCACCTAGAAGTAATGCTGATACCCCTTTACCCGTAGATGTTGTAGGAGCTAAAGATTTGACATCAACTGGTCAAATGACATTTGATAAAGCGTTACAATATAGAATACCATCTTTCAACACGGTTCAAACTCCTGTGAATGATGCGACATCTTTATTAGATCCATACGAGATTCGTAATATGGGACCAAGTAGAACTTTGATTTTGATTAATGGAAAAAGAAAGAACTTAAGTGCACTTCTTTATACTCAAACTTCTCCAGGTCGTGGTGAAACAGGAGCAGATATCTCAGCTATACCAACTGATGCAATTAAAAGAGTAGAGATACTTCGTGATGGTGCTTCTGCACAATACGGTTCAGATGCTATCGCAGGTGTAATGAATATTATACTTAAAGATACGCCTAATGAAGGTTCTGCAACTATTAGAACTGGTATCACTTCTGAAGGTGATGGTGAGATGTTTGGTGTTGCAGTTAATAATGGTTCATCTATTGGTGATGATAAAGGTTTTGTAAACTATACGGTTGACTTATCTAAAGTTAATTTAGCCAATAGACCAGGTACCGTTAACGCAGCAGGTGAAGCCGGTGATTTTGGTGCAGACATAGCAGATGTTCAAGAATTTTTAGGGCGTAACCCAGATGCAAATAATATTAACGGTTCACCGGAAACTGCAGCAGCAAAATTTTCTGTAAATTTTGGTTATGATTTAAGTGAGAATACTTCATTGTATGCTAATGCAGCTTACGTTTACAAATCTGTAAATAGTTTTGCAAATTACAGGACTCCATATTGGAGAACCGTAGACGATTTTCCATATTTAGCTGATTTCTTTCCTGGAGACAATCCAACTACAGCTGGTGGTTACGACGGTTACGTACCAACCTTTGAAGGATTATTAAGTGATTATAATGCAACTGTTGGCTTTAAATCAACTATTAATGATTGGAATATTGATGCAAGTTTCACTACAGGTGGAAACTCGCAAACTTATAAAGTGAACCAATCACATAACAGAAATGTTGTTTTCTCACCATCTACGTTTATAGATGCAAACAATAACGGTAGTGTAGATGACGGTGAAATCACTGAAGGTTCTGAAATATACAGAGCAAACAGTCAGCAATCATTTGATCCAGGAGGAACAAGCTTCTCTCATAACGTTGGTAACATTGATATCTCAAGAGTACTTTCTGATAAAATTAGTATTGGTGTAGGTGCAGAGTTTAGAACAGAAACTTTCGAAGTAATAGAAGGTGAATTAGCTTCTTACGATGGTGGTGGTGCAGATTCATTTGCAGGAAACGCACCTCAAAATTCAGGTAAATTTAATCGTTACAATATTGGTGGATACTTCAGTTTAGATTACGATGTATCGGATGCTTTCTTATTAAGTGGTACTATTAGAACAGAAAACTATTCTGATTTTGGTAATGCTTTCGTTTATAAATTTAGTTCGCGTTACAAAGTTAGCGATGCTTTCACCTTAAGAGGATCTATTTCTTCTGGTTTTAGAGCACCTACTTTACATCAAATTTACACTCAAAAAGCACAGTATTCTTTTATTCCTGGTCAAGGAATACAAGTGGGTGGTTTAATTAATAATGTATCTACTTCAGCAAAATTATTAGGTATTGATCCGTTAGATGCTGAAACATCTCAAAACTTTACAGTTGGTTTTGGTGGTAAAGCAAATAAGTTCTCCTATACTTTTGACTACTATAACATCGCTGTTAAAGATAGAATTGTATTAGGAACAGAGATTGGTGCTAGTGGAGACGCTACTAACCCATTAGATGTTTTATTAGCAGCTAACAACTTAAGCGATATCAGTTTCTTCTCAAATGCTATAGATACGAAGACATCAGGTATTGATGTGGTTCTTGGGTATAGAGGTATCGAACTTGGAAACGGTAGTTTGGATTTAAATTTATCTGGAAACTATACGATTCAAAACGAACGTGACGGAGCAGTTAAGGATATTGATATCGTTGCAAATGCTGGACAATCTGTTTTCAACGACACACAAGATGCGCTTCTATTTAGTTCGCGTCCAATAACAAAATGGATTTTAGGTGGAAACTATGACATTAACAAATTTGGATTTTCTTTAAATAATACACTTTTCGGTAAAACTACGTTTCAACAACAAGGTTTAGATTCGAATATATTTACAGAATTTACGCCGAAAGTTGTTACTGATTTAGGAATCAATTATAGCGCAACTGAAAAATTAACTATTGCTTTAAATCTTAATAACATATTAAATGTGTTACCAGAATGGAGCTTTAAATCTAAAAACGCTGCCGGTGATGCTTTATTAGCAGATCCAGCTCAGACTCAAAATCAGTCTAATCTAATTACTTTTAACCAGAGATATTCTCAAATGACATATGATGGTTATCACTTTAGTCAATTAGGTGCTATGTTTAATCTATCATTGAACTATAAGTTCTAAAAATTAAGTGTTTTGTTTTTAATTAAAAGCTGTCTATTATTAGACAGCTTTTTTTATTTTTAAATATGACTGATCTATATAACAACAAACTGTCTAGCACATATGATAATATGTACCAAGGGTTTATAGACTATACGCTGGAATACAACTTTTATGCAGGTATTTGTTCTAGATATAGAAGTAGCACTATCCTTGAAATAGCATGTGGAACTGGAAATTTAGCTAAACCTTTCTCTCAAAATTTTAAATCCTACACAGGATTAGATGTTAGCGATTCTATGTTAGATATTGCTAAAAAAAGATACCCTATGGGGACTTTCATAAAAGGAGATATGAGAAGTTTTAAAAGCACAACGCTATACGACAGTATATTAATCACAGGTAGGTCTACAAGTTATTTGATTTCTGACGCAGACCTGCTAAACACTTTTGGTGTGATTACCAATGCACTTGAAACAAGCGGTGTTTTCATTTTTGATTTTATAGATGCAGATCGGTTTGCACCTTTTGTTGATAAAAATAAGTATGTAACCCATAAAAGCGAATACAATGAAAAGCAATACTTCAGAAAATCTGAATGGGTTAATAAAAAAGTAACGAATATAAATTTAATACACTGGAAGGCAGATTATTACCAAATAAAACAAGGGAAAAACGTATTTATTGGTAATGATACAAGTACTTTTAGGTGCTTTAGTAAAATTGAAATTGGACAACTATTATCAAAAAAAGGATTTAAGATATTAGAGCTTATAGATAGGAAAACCTATGCTTTTGACACATACGTTGCTGTCTGTAAAAAACTATAACTGTGATGAATATACCAATCTACACTATCTAGTTGTTACCTCAATATGTTTTTTTAAGACTACGCTACTCTTCAGGGTGCATAAATTTTTGTTTTCCAAGTAGCACTTCTTCAGTTTCTACATGATCATCATCTGGCACACAGCAATCTACAGGACAAACAGCAGCACATTGCGGCTCTTCATGGAATCCCATGCATTCCGTACACTTATCAGGAGAAATATAATAAACTTCATCACTTATAGGTTCTTGAACGCTATCTGCATTTACTGCTTTCCCATCTGGTAATACGATATCGCCTTCTAAAGAAGTACCATCACTATACCTCCACTCATCTGCGCCCTCATAAATTGCAGTATTTGGGCATTCTGGTTCGCATGCCCCACAATTTATACACTCATCCGTAATTATAATAGCCATAATTTTCTTTTTAGCATGTTTCGATTAAACCGAAACTATTTTTATGAATTCTAACACACTCTTTGAAATTCTAGTTAGAAAAGGTATCCGTATTTTTGCACAAAGATAATTCCTAACAATTCTTTGTACAAATATAATGACCACTCAAAATACCAACATAAAAGCTTTTGTTAAACTTGGAGAATTTCTAAGTGAATACTGTAAATCAATAGCAAATGATACATTTACAGAGCTTGCTGATCAAAAATGGTTCGAAAAATTGAATCAAACAGTTGAAACTGCATTTCATCACAACGGATGGTTTACTAAGGAAAATTTAGTATTCGCATTAGAGGAATGGTCAAAAGGGTTGTCTGAGGATAATTTAACTAAATGGCTGAAACCTTATGATATCTCAAAAAGTTCAACAAAAAATGTAGCACTCATATTAGCTGGAAATATACCTATGGTAGGGTTTCATGACCTGTTAGCTGTGCTAATTACTGGTAATAATGCTGTTGTAAAATTATCTAGTAACGACAAATTATTATTACCACTTTTAGTAGATTATCTAATTGATGTAAACCCAGAATTTTCAGGTAGCGTATTGTTTACAGAAGAACGCCTTACAAATTTCGATGCGGTAATAGCTACTGGAAGTAATAATACTGCTCGCTATTTTGAGTACTATTTTGGGAAAAAACCTAATATCATTAGAAAAAACAGAAACTCCATAGCTATTCTAACGGGCAAGGAATCTAAATTGCAACTCGCAGCTCTTGGAGAAGATATTTTTAGATATTATGGTTTGGGTTGCCGCAGTGTTTCTAAATTATTTGTACCATTGGGTTATGACTTTGATAATTTTTACAAAGCTATGTACCCCCACAACGAAATAATCAATCAACATAAATACGCTAATAATTACGATTACAACAAGGCAGTATACCTGATGAGTGAGTTTGATATTTTAGATAACGGATTTCTAATGTTGAAAAAAGATACTAGCCACGCATCTCCCATAGCTACTTTGTTTTACGAAGAATACGAAAGTCAAGAACAGTTAAAATTAAAAATAGCAAATGATTTAGATGCTATACAATGTATAGTTTCTAGTGGTCTATTTGATGATGAGGTTGCATTTGGAAATACACAAACTCCAAAACTATGGGACTATGCAGATGGAGTGGATACTGTTGAATTCCTGTTAAAAACATCTAAGAAGTAATTATAATCTATCAGGCATTATAGTTGGAAATTTCTGACCTTTATCGCCATAAATATTAAGAGAATGAAAATACATAATTTTAGTGCCGGTCCTTGTATATTACCTAAAGAAGTATTGCTAAAGTCATCAGAAGCAATACTAGACTTTAATGGCTCGGGACTATCTTTGATAGAAATTTCACACCGTAGCAAGGATTTTGTTGCAGTCATGGAAAACGCAAGAGCCCTAGCATTGGAACTTTTGGGCTTAGAAGGTAAAGGATATAAAGCCTTGTTTTTACATGGTGGTGCTAGCTTAGAGTTTTTAATGGTAGCTTATAATCTTTTAGAGAAGAAAGCTGGTTATCTTAATACGGGTACTTGGAGTGATAAAGCTATAAAAGAAGCACGTCTTTTTGGAGAGGTGACTGAGGTAGGTTCTTCTAAAGATGAGAATTTTAACTTTATACCAAAAGGATACAGTGTGCCTAAAGGATTGGATTACTTACACTTAACTTCGAATAATACAATATATGGAACTCAGTTTAAAAAGTTTCCAGCAACAGATTGTCCCTTAGTTTGCGATATGAGTTCTGATATCTTCTCAAGAGTTTTAGATTTCTCTCAGTTTGATTTAATCTATGCAGGAGCGCAAAAAAATATGGGTCCGGCAGGAACTACATTGGTTATTGTAAAAGAAGATATTTTAGGTAAAGTATCAAGGAAAATTCCTTCTATGCTAGACTATCAAGTACATATTAGCAAGGACAGCATGTTTAATACACCTGCTGTATTTCCTGTGTATACTTCTATGCTAACACTAGAGTGGCTTAAAAATTTAGGAGGGATAGAGGCAATCGAAAAAATTAATAAGAAGAAAGCTAGGTTACTCTATTCAGAAATAGATTTAAATCCTGTTTTTGACGGTTACGCAAAAAAAGATGATCGCTCTTTAATGAATGCGACCTTTAGCATCAATGAACCAGGGTTAAAAGACACATTTGAAACGATGTTAAAAGAAGCTGGAATTAATGGATTAAATGGTCACAGATCTATTGGAGGATACAGAGCTAGCATGTACAATGCATTATCTCTAGATAGTGTTGGCGTATTGGTAGATGTAATGAGTGAAATGGAGCGAAAAGGATAATATAAAACTGTTTCTTACTCAAGTAACAGTAATTAAAGGGACAAACTTAACTATTAAGATTAGATACTTTCATATGATAATATTAGTAAATGATGGCATATCAAAATCTGGAATTGAGGCTTTAGAAGCTGCTGGCTTTGAGGTGTTAAACACTAACGTTGCTCAACAGCAATTAATTAATTACATCAATAAACACAAGGTAATAGGCCTTTTGGTGCGCAGTGCTACTCAAGTAACTAAAGACCTTATAGATAGCTGTCCTACTTTAAAACTTATTGGACGTGGCGGTGTTGGAATGGATAACATTGATGTAGTTTATGCTAAAAAGAAAGGACTTCATGTCATTAATACTCCAGGTGCATCTTCAGAATCTGTAGCGGAACTAGTTTTTGCTCATTTATATGGAGCAGTACGATTTCTTTACGATTCCAACAGAAATATGCCATTAGATGGTGACAGTAAGTTTAAAGATTTAAAGAAGGCATATTCCAAAGGAACGGAGCTAAAGGGTAAAACCTTGGGTATTATAGGTTTTGGTAAAATTGGACAAGCCACTGCCAAGATAGCTTTAGGTATTGGCATGAAAGTGGCATATTATGATCCAGAAATTACTTCTTGTGACATCGAATTACAGTTTTTTGATACGCAAACAATTTCGTTTCATCTTGAATCTACAACTAAACAAAAAGTGTTAGAAACTGCAGATTTCATTACGGTGCACGTTCCAGCTCAAAAGGAATATGTATTAAGCTCTGAAGAGTTTAATCAAATGAAAGATCATGCAGGCGTCTTAAATGTAGCAAGAGGTGGTGTATTGGATGAAGTGGCCCTTGTTGATGCATTAGAAAACAATAAAATAGCATTTGCAGCATTAGATGTTTTTGAAAATGAACCAAATCCTGAAATACGCGTTTTAATGCATCCAAGTATATCACTTAGTCCTCATATTGGTGCCGCCACTCTGGAGGCACAAGACCGCATAGGCGTAGAACTAGCGACTCAAATAAGTACGCTCTTAAAATAGTATTGCTAGGCTTATCTTTTTAAAACGCTTTTTGTAAATTGGCACAAACATTAAATTAACTATATATTATTATGTCAGGATTATTAGATTTACTTAACAGCCCAATGGGCAAACAATTAATAAGTGGTGTAGCTGGACAAACAGGACAGCCAGAAGGAAAAACTTCAGATGTACTTAGTATGGCCATGCCATTAATTCTAGGTGCAATGAAAAAGAATGTTTCTACTCCGGATGGAGCGGCAGGACTTATGAGCGCATTATCAGGAAAGCATAATGGTGGAATTTTAGACAACATTGGCGGTCTTTTTGGAGGCGGTGTAGATGATTCTGTTATGCAAGACGGAGCTGGTATTCTTGGTCATGTTTTCGGAAACAAACAACCACAGGTAGAAAATGCACTTAGTCAGAAATCTGGTTTAGATGCTGGTTCTATTGCTCAGATTTTAAAAATAGCAGCACCTATCGTAATGGGCTTTTTAGGTAAGCAAACAGCACAAAGTAATGTTAGTGATTCTAGTGGAATGAACGCATTACTTGGTAGCATGTTAGGTGGCCAACCACAAGAGAATCAGAGTTTAATAACTACCTTATTAGATGCTGATGGCGATGGAAGCATTTTAGACGATGTAGCTGGAATGGTAATGGGTACCAACAAGCAAAAAGGCGGTCTTGGTGGTCTTTTAGGTGGATTATTTGGAAAATAATTTTCTCCTATCTCAACCCTATCAAAAGCCGTTTGTTACAACAAACGGCTTTTTTTTGTAACTTAACTACATGAAAAAGAAAAGAAACATTAAAAATCTATTTACTGTTATTATCTGCAGTATTAGTTTAGTATGGCTCTCTGGTTGTGGAGCGTCAAAGGAAGCAATATCAATATCTGAAGAGGAAAAAATGGCTTTTGCTTCTGATGATGATAAGCCAGTGAGTATTTCTAACGAAGATGTTGAATACGAAATTACTATCATAGATCCTGGTTTTTACACTTGGCTTAATTCTGTAGCAAGACCGGAGGGCTATTATTCTCAAACATTCTTAGAAAACAGGAATAGACTTATGGTTTTAGAGTGGAATCAAAGAGCAATACAACCTAGACGCTTTAACCCAGATCTTTATTTGATGCAGATAGATTATAAATCGGGCGTTGATTATGGCTACGATGTAAACTACAAACTCTACAATTACTTTATTTTTTTCCAAAGAAAGTATAATCAACGACTAGGAGCTTTTGTTCCTCGCATATAAAAAGTATTTTTGAAGCTTCTAAAAAGCTATGAAAAAACTAAAGGAGCGTTGGGGTATTACTAGTAACTGGCAGATACTAATTATATGTTTTGTTTTTGCTATTACAGGGTCTTCATCTGTATATGTGGCTAAGCCTTTTTTGGCTTGGCTTGGCATGGACAAAAGTAATTTTTCTGATGTTTGGTGGGCGCAAACATTATATTGGGTACTGCGTATCTTATTAGTGTTCCCATTTTATCAGATTTTACTGGTACTTTTTGGTTGGTTATTTGGGCAGTTTAAATTCTTTTGGGCATTTGAAAAGAAAATGCTTGGAAGAATAGGCCTTCAATTTTTATTTAATAACAAGAGTTAAGTTTTCTTTAACATGATATTCTACTCCTTTTATTATTTTCGTATTGTGAAAAGAAACTTATTTACTAACTGCATAGCAATATTGCTGTTTACTTTGATGCTATTCAAAGTATCTTCCTTTCATGTATATACCCACCAAGATAGTACCTCTGATGATATAGAAAATTGCAGTGTTTGTGAGTTGGCTATAGAGAACCAGAATACAGAATATTTAGTAATTGCTCCCCAGATTCTTTTAAATACTATCTTAGAAACGAATAGGGAAGTACTAACATATGAATATAGAGTAGCTGTTACTTCTTCACATTTTTGCTATGATTTATTTGGCAGACCTCCCCCATTTACAGTTTAGTATCTACACCTAAACTATTTTAGGTCCAATTTTTAATTGGACAATCTAAGCGTAACATCTTATTTATATGAAATATAGCATTATGCTATTATTTGCACTTTTATTATGTGGCAAAAGCGTAGCACAAAAATGTGAATCCATTCTTTTAGGAGAAATAATAGATTTTCATAATAATACCTCTTTGGACGGGGCAACCATTAGTGTCACAGGAAAAAATATAGAGGTTCTTTCTAAAAACGGAGGTAAATTTAGAATAGAAAACCTTTGTGATGGAGTCTTGGAGCTAGAAATTTCTCACCATGAGTGTGCTACTAAATTCGTTACAATAATTATAGAAGGAGATACTTACGAAAAGATTTTATTAGAACACCATTTAGAAGAATTAGAAGAGGTGCAGGTTACTGGTGATTTTACTAAAACAACTACTTCTGCACAAGAAGAAAGACTAACCCAAAGAGAATTAGAAAAATTTAGTGGTGCCAGTTTAGGAGATGCGCTTAAAAGTTTAAACGGAGTTTCTTCCTTAAATACAGGCGGAAATATAGTTAAACCTGTTATACAAGGTTTAATGGGCAGTAGGGTTCTCATCCTAAATAACAACGTTCGTATGCAAGACATGGAATGGGGAGAAGAACATGCTCCAAATGTTGATATTAATGCAAACCAAGATATTAGCGTGGTTAAAGGTGCGGCGGCATTAGAATATGGTGGAGATGCGATTGGTGGTGTAATTATTATGAATCCACTACCTATTATAAGAACCGATTCTTTATTTGGTAAAACTCAAACAAGTTTATTTTCGAATGGTCGTGGTGGAAATATCACTACATCCTTAACAAGGTCATATAACTCTGGGTTTTATATTCGGGGGCAGGCCTCTTTTAAACAGCTTGGTGATTTAGAAGCCCCTAATTACTTACTCTCAAATACTGGAATTCTAGAGAAAGGCGCTTCATTTTCAATTGGCAAAAGAGACTTTCTCCAAGGATGGGAAGCATATTATTCCTTTTTTGATTCAGATATAGGTATTCTGAGAGCATCACATATTGGTAATATTGACGATTTAATAACAGCGATTAATAGCGAAGAGCCTAATATAATTAATGACTTTTCATATGACATAGATCGTCCTAATCAAGAGGTTAGTCATCATCTTGGAAAACTCAGCTATTATAGACGATTTGAAGGTTTAGGGAAATGGAGTTTACAATATGATTTTCAAAAAAATAAACGCTTTGAATATGATGTACGTGTAGGTGAGGATGCGAATAAAGCTTCTTTAGACCTTAGTCTTACGACGCATACACTAAGTACAGATTTTAAATTTGATGCAACCGATGGCCTAGATATTAAAGCTGGACTTTTAGGCAGGTATCAAAATAATTTTGCAAACCCAGAAACAGGAGTTAGAAGGTTAATTCCAGATTATGATAAGTTTGATTTAGGCGTTTTTTCAATAGCAGAATATCAAGCTAAAAATAATTTAGTTTTTGATGCTGGAATACGTTATGATTTTTCCCGTGTCAATGCAAAGAAATTTTACAGAACCTCACGCTGGGAAGAAAGAGGCTATAATGAAGACTTTGGTACAACAATCATAGATGATTTAGGTACCCAGTTACTAACTAATCCCATCTTTGATTTTCATAATATATCTGCAACCACTGGGTTTGAATATGATTTTGGGAAGGATACAAGATTACGCTTTAATTATTCTTTAGCGCAAAGAGCACCCAACCCATCTGAACTTTTTAGTGATGGTTTACACCATTCTGCTGCAAGAATAGAATTAGGTGACTTAAGAATCAAGAGTGAAACAGCATCTAAAATATCTGCATCCTTAGAAAAAAATAGTGCTTCATGGGGTTATAGCTTTGCTCCTTATTTAAATAGTATAAATGATTTTATTGTACTGGAGCCTGGTTCTGTAGAGTTTACAATAAGAGGTGCATTTCCAGTTTGGGTCTACAGACAAACCAATGCGCAACTTATGGGTATTGACGCATCTATATATAATAACTGGAACTCCAATATTAGAACAGACCATAAATTCTCTTGGGTGCAAGGAACAGATACGTCCACAGATATTCCCTTCATAAACATGCCACCTGCTGCACTTAATAATAGCATTACATACAAAAATAAAAAAATAAAAAATCTGGTTTTAAACTTAGAAAGCATGTATGTGTTTGAACAGCAACGATTTCCTTCTAACATACTTGTGTTTTCTCCAGAGCAGCAAATAGAAGTACCACTCACAATTAATACGCCTCCCCCAGCCTATCATTTATTAGCTATGGATATTGAAACATCTTATTCTATTCGTAATACTAATGATTTGAAAGTTGGACTACGAGTCACCAATATTTTAAATACTAATTATCGTGATTACCTAAATCGGCAACGTTATTTCGTAGATGATTTAGGTAGAAATATAAGCTTGCGTATTATTTATAATTATTAATCTAAACCCAAAACAAATGAAAACAAAAACAAGCGTACAGAAACTTACAAGGACTAGAGCAATAGTAGGATTACTAAGCCTTGGCTTAATAACACTTTCGTGTTCTAACGATGATGACCCAATTGCAGTAGATGAGGAAGAAGTAATCACAACGATGACAATTACTCTAACTGAAGGTTCAAACTCAGTTACCTTACAAACTAGAGATTTGGATGGTGATGGCCCTGATGCGCCAGTAATTACAACAGGCACCCTAACAGCGAATACGACCTATACAGGTGCTATTGTATTGTTGAACGAAACCGAAACACCTGCGGACAATATTACATTAGAGGTGGCAGAAGAAGATGATGAGCATCAATTTTTCTTTACCACAAGTGGCGCTATTGGCTCTGTAGATTATACAGATGAAGATGGTGATGGAAACCCGCTCGGACTTGCTTTTACGTTTAGCACAGGAGACGCTGGAAACGGAGTGTTCCAAGTAACTTTGCGTCATGAACCAAAAAAACCAAATGATGGTTCTCTAGCAGATGCTGGCGGTGAAACAGATATTGCACAAAGCTTTACTGTAGTTGTAGAGTAATCGATTTAGATATCCTTCGGTTTGGGTTTACCTAGGCCGAAGGTTATTTGTTTCCAGAATCCTTTAGGTATTTCTTCATCACCTTTAAATCCTAAGACAATTTGACCACCCTCCTCAGGAATATAATTGGTTTTGAAAATATAGTCCCACAAGCTTAGGCTTATTCCAAAATTGACACCAAACTTACCTTCTGGTAGTTTAAATGCATGATGATACAAGTGCATTACTGGATTGTTAAGCACATACTTTAGAGGTCCCCAAGAAATTTTGATATTCGCATGATTTAGGTGCCCAATAGTAATTGCTATAAAATGAACAATAAATGCTTGCTCCGGTTCAAAACCTCCTAAAAGCATAACCGCAATAGTTTTCAATGGTTTATAGAAAATATTCTCCATCCAATGGTAGCGTAAATGTGCGGCAAAACCCATTTCCTTTACACTGTGATGAATTTTATGAAATTGCCATAAAAACGGATATTTATGTAATAAAATATGAGTAAACCACTGAACGAAATCTAGTAAGACAAAAAACAATAGTAGTTGCGCCCAGTTAGGAAATTGTGAAATGGGTAATATTGAGATAGCGTTTAGTTGGATGCCTAAACTACTGAAACCTGCGCCTAAAACGCTGTAAAACCCACTTATAACTATACTAAAAAGGAAGAAATTAAAAAACATATAAAACCCGTCTAACCAAAAGTCGGTTCTAAAAATGGATTGTTGCTTACGCCAAGGAAAAACAATTTCTAATCCCCAAACAATTAGAGAAATCAAAATCAAACCCCAAAAATAATTAGTATACCACGGGACTTCAAAAATAATTGACCTCCATGTCCAATTGATACTACCTTTTATAGCAGAGATAAAAATATCAAAAAGCATTTCCATATAAATTGGGTATTCTGTAAAAAATAATATTACTCTTCACTTGTTCTGTTAGAATCCATATAAATATTATATTTCTGAATCCAATAAACAAACTATACTTCTATAGTCTTTCCAATTTTACTCTTCTTAAAAACATATGTGTATAACCACATTATCGTAAACGTCGGAATCACATCTAAGCCTGGTATAATTTCCTCTACGAAAGTAACCACACCAGCCACTTGACCAATTTTTCCTTTATACATTCTTGTAATGAGCCAACCGGCTAATGGCGCCCAAATTACGTCTGAAAATTCTCCCATGAAGGGAACAGCAAACGAAAGCATACCAATGGCATCGAAAAGCAATCCAAGAAAAAGGTGCTTGTACTTTTTATTCTTAGTTTTTGACATAAATCTAAATTAATAATCCATTGTATGGAATACAACAAAGATGCCAAAAAATTATACTGTAATCATCAGTCCTAACTATATGACCAGCAGTAGAACTACTAAGAAAGTTTAGAACTTATTAATTTCAAAAATTCATTTCTAGTCTCTTGTTTTTCAAATTGTCCTCTAAATCCAGATGTTGTAGTTACAGAGTTTTGCTTTTGAACACCTCTCATCATCATACACATATGAGAAGCTTCAATTACAACAGCTACACCTTTTGGTTTTAAAGTATCATTAATACATTCTAGAATATCATGAGTTAAACGCTCCTGTACCTGGAGCCTACGTGCAAAAACATCTACTACACGTGGTATTTTACTCAAACCAACAATGTGACCATTTGGAATGTAAGCTATATGCGCTTTACCAAAGAATGGCAACATATGATGCTCACAAAGAGAATAAAGTTCAATATCCTTTATAATGACCATATCATCATAATCTTCTTTGAACATGGCACCCTTTAATATCTCAACAGGATCTTGTTTGTAACCTTGTGTTAAAAACAACATTGCTTTCGCTGCTCTTTCAGGAGTTTTAACCAAACCTTCTCTAGTAACATCCTCGCCTATTTCATCTATTATAGAAGAATATCTACCTCTAACCTCGTCTGTAATCTCTAAATTATACTCTTCTAAATTCTTATATGGGGCCATAAATTTATTGTTTAGGATATTCTTTTAATCTTTAAACAAAGTTAAAGATTAAATCTATACTTACATACAGTAAAACAGTTAAAATAATCTATATTGATGTGTTTTTATAAAACCAAGACTACTAAAATGTAATTAAAGATATTCTATTATTTTGATAATAATTGTGAGCCAACACAGATACCCCAGTATACACGCTATATTTTGCTATGTCCAACCCATTGTCTAATTTCACATCATATAAAATTGACAATGATACAGGCAAACAATATCCACAAATATTACGGAGATTTACAAGTTCTCAAAGGGGTGAATCTCCATATAAAAAAAGGAGAGATTGTATCTATTGTAGGTGCATCAGGGGCCGGAAAAACTACATTACTTCAAATTTTAGGGACATTAGATCAACTATCTAACAAAAAGGAAGGAACACTTTTGGTTAATGGTACTGAAACTACCAATTTAAATGATAAAGATCTTGCTAAGTTTAGAAATGAACATATAGGATTTATTTTTCAGTTTCATCAATTATTACCAGAATTTACTGCTTTAGAGAATGTCTGCTTGCCTGCTTTTATAAAAAAAACGAGCAAGGCTGATGCTGAAAAAAGAGCAAAAGAACTATTAGATTTTTTAGGCTTGTCTCATAGATATGAACATAAACCGGCAGAATTATCTGGCGGAGAGCAACAGCGTGTTGCCGTCGCTAGAGCATTGATAAATAACCCTGCTATAATTTTCGCAGATGAACCTAGCGGAAACCTAGACTCTGAAAGTGCGGATAATCTGCACCGCCTATTTTTTGAATTAAGAGAAAAATTTGGTCAAACATTTGTTATTGTAACTCATAATAAGGAATTGGCAGAGATGGCAGATAGAAAGCTATCCATGGTAGATGGTAAAATAGTTGGCCAAATAACAGTTACAGCCTAACTTAAAAAATATGCTAAAAGAAGTATGGGAATTTTTAAAATATCCAGAAAATCTAATTCTTGACATCGACGCTGCTCAGAAAAGGAAAAGGTTAGGTCAACTATTGTTTTTAGCAGTTTCTTTTAGTTTACTATCCGGTATTTTACTTGAAGCAATAGCATCTGTGTTTCATTTAGATTTTGGTGCTCATGCAGCAGAAAAGCTAATGGAAGAATTCTCTGTCTTAGCTATTTTCTTCTTTGCCGTTATTTTAGCTCCTTTGCTAGAAGAATTAATTTTTAGAGGTCCTTTAGGTTTATTTAAAAACCGTAAATCGTTTGCTTACGCTTTTTATATCTCTGTACTTCTATTCGGAATGATTCATATCTCTAATTTTGAAGACCTTAACGGACACTATTGGGCCGTTCCTTTTATGATTTTACCACAACTTTGTGCTGGAACCTTTTTAGGGTTTATACGTGTGAAACAAGGACTAATTTGGTCAATCCTATTGCATGCAGGGCATAACTTAATTCTTATTGGACCTTTTATATTTTTCAAACTATTAGATATTCCTATAGAATGAAAAAAAATGAACTTAAGGATTTTCTTGATAGTAAAGTAATCCAATATAATCGCCCTGATTTTCTTGAAAGCGACCCTATTCAAATCCCTCATCAATTTCAAAAGAAAGAAGATATTGAAATAAGCGCATTTCTTACAGCTACCATAGCTTGGGGAAATCGAAAGAGTATAATAAACAATGCTAAACGTTTAATGGAAATTATGGATAGCAGTCCTCACGACTTTATAATGAATCATAAGGATACTGATTTAGATAAACTCTCTGGTTTTGTTCATCGTACTTTTAATGAATTCGATTTACAGTATTTTATTCAAAGTCTTCAACATATATATATGAATCATGGTGGCCTAGAATCCATTTTTACAAAACATCAGGCTAAAGATTCTTTACAACCTACCATATCTAAATTCAAAGAACTATTCTTTGAGCTTCCACATCAAACTAGAACAACTAAGCACGTATCTGACCCATTAAAAGGTTCAGCTGCTAAACGTATTAATATGTTTTTAAGATGGATGGTTCGCGATGCAAAGAGCAACGTTGATTTTGGTATTTGGGAAAATATACCCACCTCTAAGCTATCCTGTCCCATAGATGTGCATTCAGGCAATGTTGCCCGTAAATTAAGGCTTCTAAAACGCAAACAAAATGATGCCAAAGCTTTAGCTGAGTTAGATACAGCGCTTAGAAAATTAGACCCAATAGACCCTGTAAAGTATGATTTTGCTCTTTTTGGATTAGGAGTTTTTGAAAAATTTTAGTTCAATCAAAATTCATCACAAGCGTATTAGCCTCTAACTATTCCCATATCACCTAAATCTAGTACTTGTTTCTTCCCACCTTCAGAGATAGATGTATAGATAGCTTCCACAATAATCATATCACGCTTGCCCATTTCACCAGGAGCCACGTTAGGTGTATCCATTAAGATATGTTTAGAAAAATCATCCATTTGTATAGCTTGCTGCATTTTATGCGGAAAATGAATGGTATTTCCGTCAGAAGTTCTTCCGCTAATTGGACCATAGCTATGAGCGGGGTCTAGTTCAAACCATCCGTTGCTACCATAAGATTTTAAATGATTCCCATTTGCATTATGAGACGTCATCATTTGACCAACAGCATTATTAGGAAACTCAAATTGAGCAGTTATAGTTTCATCAGTATCCTTAAAATAATCAGGACGGGTACTAAATTCTTGTGCGGAAACAGAAACAGGATTATTTCCTATTCCATAAATACTGGTCTGAATAGCATACACACCCATATTCATTAAAGCTCCACCCCCAGATAAAGATTTATTTAACCTCCATTGGCCTGGATTTCCTTTAGATATATAGGCAGCATCAGAAGAAACAAAGTGTATATCTCCAAAAGTTTTCTCTTTTACATATTTCTTAATTTCTTTCGTGTATGGGTCACTTTGCATTCGGTAACCAACAGATAGTTTTACATTATTCTTTTTACATGCTGCTATAATAGCATCACACGCTACCACATTAACAGCCATGGGCTTTTCACAAATAACATGCTTACCTGCATTTGCAGCTCTTATACAGAAATCTGCATGCATACTATTTGGCAGCACTACGTATACAATATCTATTTTAGAATTGTTAATGATAGAATCAAAATTATCATAATCATAAATACAATCATCTGTTATCCCATACGTATCCTTCCAATCCTGTTCTTTACTTTTTGTGCCTGTAACAACTCCTGCTAAATAACAATGCTTAGTTTCTTGTAGAGAGGGAGCTAATTGATACGTGCTATAGCTTCCAAGACCTACAAGAGCAATTCCAAGTTTTTTCTTTGTATTCGTATGATCTCCAATAAAGGGATATGAATTTAGAGGTAATGCAGATGCTGCTAATCCTAATCCTATTCTTTTTGTAAAGCTCCTTCTATTTAGTTCTTTCATTTCAAACGATCACATTAATCTGATTTAAAGATATAAATTATCTCCCTTAAAATAGTCTAGATAGCAGATGATATTATATCAAATAATCCTTAATTTTAGGACAACTAATTAAAAAATAACTCATGAAGATAAAGTATCCATTAGTCCTGTTTTTGTTTGCAACTATAACAGGCCTAGCTCAAAGTAGAACCATACCAGTTGATACTGTTGTTACTACACAACATAGTGTTACTATTAACGGGGCAGCTATTAATTATACCGCTCAAACAGGAATGCAACCTGTATGGGACGAAAACGGAGACCCTACTGCAGCGCTACATTACACTTACTATACGAGAAACAACGTGAAAGATAGAGCTTCTAGACCCCTATTAATATCCTTTAATGGTGGTCCTGGTTCCGGTTCTGTTTGGATGCATTTGGCTTATACAGGTCCTCGCGTTTTGAAAATTGATGATGAGGGTTATCCTATTCAGCCCTATGGAATTAAAGAAAATCCTTTTTCCGTTTTAGATGTTACAGATATCGTCTATGTTAATCCAGCCAATACAGGTTATTCCAGGACTATTCCAGAAACTGGGAAAGAAGTTGATCGTTCTAAATTTTTTGGCATTAACGCTGATATTAAATATTTAGCAGAATGGCTTAATACGTTCGTAACAAGAAATAACAGATGGCGTTCGCCTAAATATATTATTGGTGAAAGCTATGGAGGAACAAGAGTTATGGGACTTTCTTTAGCGCTACAAGAACAACAATGGATGTACTTAAATGGTGTAATTATGGTATCTCCTGCTGATTATAAGGTCATTAGAGAAGATGGTCCAGTTTCACAGGCTATTAATCTACCGTACTACACAGCCGCTGCTTGGCACCATAAAGCTTTGCCTCCAGCACTACAACAAAAAGATTTATTAGATATTTTACCAGAGTCAGAAGCCTATACGATTAATACTTTAATTCCCGCAATTGCTAAAGGAGGGTTTATATCTGACGAAGAAAAAAATAGTGTTGCCAAGAAAATTGCTTACTATTCTGGTATTTCAGAAAAAGAAGTATTAGACCAAAATCTTGTAGTGCCTACCTCCTATTTTTGGAAGAATTTATTAAAAGACAAAGGCGCATATACAGTAGGTAGATTAGATTCTAGATATTTAGGTATTGACAGACAGGTGTCTGGAACACGACCAGATTACAATTCTGAACTCACATCTTGGTTGCATAGTTTTACACCGGCAATTAACTACTATTTACAAGAAGAGCTAAAGTTTAAGACAGATATTAAATATAACATGTTCGGTCCCGTACGCCCTTGGAACAATGATAACGATACAACCAGAGAAGATTTAAGACTTGCAATGGCGCAAAACCCATATTTAAATGTGATGGTACAATCTGGATATTATGATGGGGCAACTACATATTTTAATGCTAAATACACCATGTGGCAAGTGGACCCAAGTGGAAGAATGAAAGATCGTTTTAGCTTTAAAGGGTATCGTTCTGGACACATGATGTATCTGCGTAGAGAAGACTTAAAGAATGCTAATGATGACATCAGAGCCTTTATTTCAAAAACGGTAACCAATGGTAAAAGTGCAAAATACTAAGGAATACTAGATCTAACATTGTTAGAAATACCTAGTAATGACAAAGGTTCTAAAGTAATTATTGATGAATCTTTAAGGGGCGCGATGAATTTTTTTTGGCCTATAGCCTGTTTAAAAAGTTCATCGCGTTTTCTTTTTTTCTTTTGTTTAAAAATATCTATAGTTACACCCACTGCTGCGCCACCTAGCACAGTTGCTAATAAATCTCCATTATCCCAACCGTCATATTGGTTGCTATCTATACTTTCCTTTGCAAGTCCAATAAGTAAACTACCCCCTAAAGAGCCTACAAATGTCCAAGTTCTATTTCCTTTTGATATTTGTGATGCCACACCCGCACCTACCATCCCATAAAGATTACCTCCTAAAAAATGAAGTGCTTTATCTTTCTCTATCTGTGCGTGAGATTTATTCAATATTAAAATTGAAATAATTAAAAAGGGGATTTTTAAATACATGTGGGCAAATGTATTAGATCTGATTTTAAGGGTTCGTATTCAGAATGGTAATTTAAATATTCCAATAAAAATTCTAAAATACTATCTTAGAGCTTTAAACAGAATCATATGGAGATAAAGAATTATTTTAAATCGCTCAACGTTCTACACCTATCGCTAGTCATAGGACTTACAATCTTCTTTATCATTGCCCTAGTTCAAGGCAACGGCTTTAACACAGACATTAACGCTAATAGAACCCTATTATATTTGGTTCCAGTTTCAGCATTAATTGGATATTTTGGTAGTCAGTTTCTATTCAAGAAAATGCTTTCTAGCGTTCAACTGTCAGATTCCTTAGAAACAAAACTTAAGAAATTTCAATCGGCATCTCATATCAAATACGTAATTATTGAAGCTCCTGCATTCTTGGCTCTATTCGTTTATTATAGCACTGGCAACGCCCTTCCATTAGTAATTGCTGGTTGTTTACTAGCTTATCTGTTTGTACAAAAACCTAGTAAAGAAAAAGTATTACAAAGTTTACCATTTAACGCCGAGGAGAAACAGAAAATAACATACAAATAATTAATTTTCAAAAGTTAAAAACATAAACAATACAGATGAAGCAAAAAATAATTTTAATAATGGGTTTAGTATCAACACTTTTTGGATCACAACAAATTACTTCACAAATAGTCCAACAAGATTGGGCAAACTTGAAGCATTTTCAAGAAGCAAATGAAGCCTTAGCTAATTCTAAAATAGAAGCTAATAGGGTTGTGTTTATGGGAAACTCCATCACCATAGGATGGCTGAATGCAAGACCAAGCTTTTTTAAAGATAAACCCTTTGTAAATAGAGGAATTGGTGGGCAAACTACGCCTCAAATGCTTATTCGTTTTAGGCAAGATGTTATTAATTTAAACCCAAAAGTTGTTGTTATACTTGCGGGAACTAATGATATAGCCGGTAATACGGGACCCTCTACTATAGAAATGATTGTAGACAACATAAAAAACATGGCTGAGTTAGCCCATGCCAATAATATTAAAGTTGTTTTGTCATCCACGCTTCCTGTATATGATTATCCTTGGAAGCCCGGCCTTGAACCAGCAGAAAAAATTATAGAACTTAACGCGGCTTTAAAAAATTATGCGTTAGATAAAGGGCATATTTATTTAGATTATTTTTCTGCTATGGTAGATCATCGTAATGGCTTACCAAAAAAATATGCAACAGATGAAGTACACCCTACTGTAAAAGGATATAAGGTTATGGAACCTTTAGTTGAAGCTGCAATTGCTAAAGCCTTAAAATAGATATTAAGCATATCCTTGAGTAACATAGTTAAAATTGTTGTTTTAGATATGGTACTCAAGGATAGAGTAATGGAAAAAATTTCCCTTCCATCTTTTCTCCTTTTTTAACAGGAGGAACACCTTTTAATAGCTCATCGTCAGTATTACTTATGGTACCATCTGCAAAGGCGTTAAGAACAAATGCCCTTCGTGGTCTTTCTGATTTATTCTCGTAAGAACCATGAACTAACAAAGGATGATGAAAAGAGCCATACCCCTTCTTTAATTCTATAGCTACAGGATTAAATTCTTTTTTTTGCTCATCAGTAAGATAGTTTAGTAGCCCTTCCATATTGCCAGCAAGTTCAGGAGCTTCCAAAAGCCCCCATTTATGACTTTTTGGAATATACTGTAAACAACCGTTTTCAACTGTAGCGTCATCTAAACCTGTCCAACATGTTAAATGCTGCATAGCAATCGTTCTAGTCCAATAGGAATAATCTTGATGCCATGCCACTACCCCGCCATGCTCAGCAGGTTTATAAAAAAGTTGGTCATGCCAAAATCGAACAGCTTTATTCTCTAATAATTGATGTGCAGCCATTACAAATGCTGGATTCCATAAAATATCATGAAACCCATTGGTAATCCTCCAATGACCTAAAGAATGAAATAAAATATTGTCAGAATTACCAGATTCATTGCTATGAAATTCATAAAACAAGGAGTTTCCAGGGTGTTCTGGATTTACTAATTGATCTAATTCCTCTCTTAATTGATCAATAACATGAACATCTAGAAGTTTTATCCCAGAAACATAACCAAACTCATGAAAGTGCCGTACTTGATCTTCACTTAAACGATATTGCTCCCACTCTTCTTTACAGGTTGGCCATTTAAATAACTCTGAAACCAATCCGTGTACGTCCGCTAAGTCTTTCATCTTTCTTACTATTTTAACTTTTATACTATTGAAACGACAAGAACTTACGTAGAAGATTTCAAACAGAAAAATTTTTAAGACTAACAACAATCCGATAAAAGTGAATTTACCTTTACATCAACTTATCCGATAGATTTCTTTTGATTATTTTTGATAAATTTTGATGACTAATAAAATGAAAAAAACAGTACTTATTCTTACAGGTTTAGTAATGGCTTGTAATTCTTCTCAAAAAACGGTGAACGCAGACGCTAAGGAAAACATCGTAAAAATGGTAGACCCTTCGGTGTATGCAGAAAGCATTACAGAAGCAGAACTTAAAGATCATCTTTATATTTATGCATCTGACGAATTTGAAGGTAGAGAAACGGGTGAGCCAGGACAGAAAAAAGCAATTGCCTACTTAAAGGCAGCATATGAAAAATTAAATATACCTGCGGCACAGGAGAATGGTGAGTATTTTCAAAAAGTAGGATTAGAAGTGGCTAAAATGCCAACAGGCACATTAACAGTTAACGGTTCTTCGTATACCTTAGGTGAAGATTTTGCCAGCTTTAATGATTCTGGAATAAGTACTGAAAAAATAGTCTATGCTGGCTATGGTATAGAAGATGGGGAATATTCAGATTACACGAATATAGATGTAACCGGAAAACTTGTTTTAGTTAAAGATGGAGAGCCTAAAAATGAAGACGGCACCTATGTACTTACAGGGACCACCGAGGCTTCTAAATGGAGTGCAGATTCTATGAATAGAATCCAGTTTGTAATGGATAAAGGCGCTAAAGGAGTTTTATTATACGCTCCAACATTGTACCCTAGGATTCTAGCTTATTATAATAGATCCAAGAATAGTTCTTCTGGAAGAATGAGTGTAAAAGGACTTAAAAAGAGCACCTTTAATGCGGTAATAAGTGAAAAACTAGCTGAAGCAATACTTCCTAATATCGAGAAAGACAATACTCCAAAGGAGTTAAGTATTAAAGCAACTACAGATATAATTGGCAACGCAGATGCTGTGGATTCTGAAAACGTAGTAGCTTTTATAAAAGGTAGTGAAAAACCAGATGAGTATTTGGTTATTTCTTCACACCTAGACCACATTGGGGTAAGTGACGATGGTCAAATAAATAATGGTGCAGATGATGATGGATCTGGTTCTGTAGCACTATTAGAAATTGCAGAAGCTTTTAAAAAAGCAGCTGACGCAGGTAATGACCCTAAACGTTCTGTTGTATTTCTACATGTTACAGGTGAAGAAAAAGGATTATTAGGTTCCTTATATTATACAGATGTAGATCCTATTTTTCCACTTTCCAAAACAGTTGCAAATTTAAATATTGATATGATTGGTAGAATTGACCCAAACAGAGAGGGCGAAAGAAACTATATCTATCTAATTGGTTCAGATAAGTTAAGTACCGAGTTACATGAGCTATCGGAGGCTGTAAATACAAAATATGCAAATATTGAGCTAGACTATACCTATAATGATGAAAACGACCCAAATCGTTTTTATTACAGAAGTGACCACTACAATTTTGCAAAAAATAACATTCCAATTATATTTTATTTTAACGGAACTCATGCAGATTATCATAAACCTGGAGACACCCCTGATAAAATAAATTATGATTTATTAGAGAATAGAACTAGACTTGTTTTTCATACCGCTTGGGAAGTAGCTAATAGAGACAAACGAATTACTGTAGATAAAGCTACAGAATAAGTTATCTAATCTTAGAATTAAAAAAGCCTGTTTTAAACAAACAGGCTTTTTTAATGGCTTTTTTGAAATAAAAAAAGCCCTAAGTAAACTTAGGACTTTTAGGCTCTCTAGGGTGGAAGACCGGGTTCGAACCGGCGACCCTCGGTACCACAAACCGATGCTCTAACCAGCTGAGCTACAACCACCATTTGTAAGCGTGGGCAAAGGTAATTTTTTTAAAATACTTTTCAAAGCAAAAAGATATAATTGAGACTTATATTTATTTTATAGAAGTAACTAATCTTAGGTATTTCTTTAAACAAAATTAGCATACTACTGAAATTCAATCTATTACTTATGACTTTCAACAAGTCAGAAGCGATAAATATAAATCAAAAAGGATATACAGAAATCTTATATTTTCAATGGAAATTCTAGATTATTTTCAAATTGCCATAAAATCAATATCAATAGTACAAATAAAACTATTTTACTTAAATTTATTACGTATGAAAACATACTGTTTCCACATTCTTTCAAAATATGCTCTTATTAAAATATGATTAGAAAAGAAGTTCTATTTCTTTTATTTTTTATATTCTGTTATTTAAGCCTTAACTCCCAAACGGATAGTATTGCTTATTATAAGGAACAAGTGACTCATATTAGAAACTCACCTAATTTCACTCCTAGGGACACTACGTATATTCAACTGTTAAATATATTAAGTTCAAAGATAAAATATCGTAATACTGATTCGCTATCCATTCTCTCTATCGAGGCATTAAGTTTAAGTGAGGATATCAACTATACCAAAGGAAAAAACGATGCACTGTCCTATTTAGCGATTTATGAACTTGTCAATGGGAATTATGAAAAATCCCTTAATTATAACCTAGAAATATTAAAAAATATAGACAAATCCAAAAGGCCAGAGCTTGCGGCAGGCATATACAATATTATGGGGCAAACGTATTCTTCTCTGAGTAATTATCCAGAAGCTTACAAACACTTGTATGAATCGTTATTATTGGCTCAATTGGCAGGTAATAATGATTTAATAATAAAAATAAACTCTAATCTAGGTACCTTATTTTCCTTATTAGAGGATTATAACGAAGCCACAAAGTATTACCAGGTTGCCTTGGAAAAAATAAACAAAGACGACAATACAATCCTTAAGGCAGGTATTCAGTGTAATCTTGGATATCTCTTTATGAAAAAAAGAGATTCCACTAAAGCACTTGACTTTCTTAGGAAAAGCCTTCCTACTTTAGAGAAACAAAATGCAACCTTAATATTGGGAATCACATATACTACCTTCGGTGATGTCTATTATACCTTTGGAGATTTCAAAAAGTCCTTACGGTATTTTAAAAAAGCATTACCATACTATGAGTTCCTGAACGATGCAAGAAATAAGGCTGCAGTACTATATGGAGTTGGAACATCTTATCTGGCATTAAATAATTTTGAAAAAGCTGAAGAGTTTTTAAAAGAAAGCGTTTTCCTTTATAAGAAAGTACAGTATAAAATTGGATTGGAGCAATCTTACAGAGCGCTTTATAAGTTAAATAATAGTAAGGCTAAGGCAGCAAAAGCACTTTATTTTTTAGAATTATCACAAAGCTATTCTGATTCAATTTTCAAGGAAAAAAGCGTTCGGGATATTGCAATGTTAAAAGCAAAAATGGCATTCGAAGAAGATAAAGCCGATATAATTCTTAAAAACAATATTGAAGTTGCGGAACAAAAGAAATATGTACGAAGCGCCATTTTTGGCTTTATATGTGCCTTAATTATCGCATTACTAGTATTTCAAGCAAATAGGACAGAAAGGAAGTTAAATAATGAACTGGCAATTCAGACTCATAGCTTAACACAAAAACAAGAAGAACTTAATGAAATTAATAAGAATCAGGATAAGCTTTTCTCTATTGTTGGACATGATCTAAGAGGGCCCATTGTATCCTTAAAACAACTTCTAACACTAGCTTTGGAAAATGAAACCGGAGTGCAACATTTTTATCGGTTTGGACCAAAGCTTAAAAAAGACGTAGATCACATTCACTTTACCTTAGATAATTTATTGAACTGGGGATTAACTCAAATGCAAGGCGAACCATTAAATCCAATTGCAGTAAACATTCAGAAGGAATTATCAGAAATTATAGTTCTATTCAGAGAAGTTTTAGATAAAAAATCTATTACAATTCATAAGGACTTTTTGACAAGTAAAAGTATTTTTGTTGACGCAAACCACTTTAAAATCATTTTTAGGAACCTGATTAGTAATGCCATAAAATTTACGCCTGAACATGGTGATATTTGGTTAAAATCTCGAATAGAAGAAAACAATTTAATTATTAGTATCCAAGACAATGGTATTGGAATGACTAAGGATGTCCTTCGTAGAATTTTTAATCAATCTGAATATTATACAACTTTCGGAACTGATAATGAACGTGGCACTGGCTTAGGTTTAGCACTATGTAAAGAGATGGTTGTTAAAAATAATGGAACTATTTCAGTAACCAGTATTCCAGATGAAGGAAGTACTTTTTATGTTAAATTTCCGAGGCTAAATCATGTTTAAAATTTATCTGTCATTTGACTAATTAACAATATTAGAATGCGCAAGTTTAATAATTTCATGTATTACAAACACAGTTAATTTAGGGAATAAGTTTATGATGAATAAAAAAATACTTCTTTTATTTTTATTTATAAGCAACACACTGTTTGTTCTTTCTCAAACCAAAAAGCCTTCTAATTTATTACAAGAAATAGAAGAGTTAAAATCATCAAGCAGTTTTGATGAGAAAAGTGTAACCTACATTGATTTATTAATAGAACTTGGTCATAGTTTAAAGTATTCAAAAACCGATACTATTAAAATAATTGCTGTACAAACATTAGAGCTAAGTGAAAAACTAAATTACGAAAAAGGAAGAATAGAGTCTTTAATCAATTTTGGTTTTTATGAGCTGTTTACAGGGAACCCAAACCAAGCTATTTTTTATTATGAAAAGGCGCTAGATGGGGCTTTCTCCTCTAACTTCCAGGATATAACCATTAAATGTTATAATGGTATTGCTCAAGCACAGTTTATCAAAGCAGAATTTCCAGATTGCTATAAGAGCTTTCTGAAAGCATTAGAAGTGGCGGAAGAGATCAATGATTTTGAAATGATCATTTTGATGAATACCAATCTAGGAACACTGTTCTCCCTATTACAGAACTATGAAGAAGCATTAACGTATTATGAAGTTGCTCAAACCAAATTTAATGAAGACACTTCAATAATAGCAAAAGTAACCGTTTTAGTTAATCTAGGTTTTCTGAATAATAAAACCAAAGAACCTAAAAAAGCTTTAGAATATTTAAATGAGTCTATTGATTTAGTGCAAACTATCGAGGCTACCAAAATACTCGCATTTGCATATTTAACTAAAGGAGAAGTATATAGTCAAATGCAAGAATATGAGAAAGCTATATCCTATTTTAATCAAGCAAAAAAAATATACGATGAGGGTAATGATAACAAAGGAGAAGCAGATTTTTATTATTATGCAGGTCTTGCAAATTATGAGCTAAACAACCTAGAAGTAGCGGAGAAATTTATAAGCAAAAGCCTTGAACAATATACCGCCTTTACCCTGAAATCTGGTATGCAAAAATGTTATAGAGCATTATATCTCATTAATAAAAGAAAAGGATTAACCGCTAAAGCACTTTCTAATTTGGAAAAGTCTCAGCTGTTTGCGGACTCTACATCCAGAGACAAACAAACAAGAGATATCTCAATGCTTAAAGCGAGGTCCGCTTTTAAGAAAAGTAAATTACTAATTGAGGAGGAAAATAGTCTTAAAATAGCTAAACAGAAAAGGTACATCCAATGGACAACTACAGGTTTAATATGCCTATTACTTATATCTATTTTAATTTTTAAATCCAGTAGCACAAAAAAAAGACTAAATAAAGAATTAGCAATTAAGGCAGACATCCTTTCTAATAAAAAGGAGGAATTGGATAAAATAAATAGTAATCAGGATAAGCTCTTTTCTATAGTTGGTCATGATTTAAGAGGCCCTATACTATCTTTAAAACAACTTCTTGGATTGGCACTAAAAAATGATACTGATATTAAGCACTTTTATAAGTTTGGCCCAAATCTTAAAAAAGGAGTAAATCATATTCATTTTACATTGGATAACCTTCTAAACTGGGGGCTATTGCAAATGAAAGGTAACACCTATGATCCAGTACAGATTAATATTAATGAAAGTATAAGCGAAATATTAGAATTTTCGCGCGAGTCTTATGAAAACAAAAAATTAAGCGTAACTAAAGAAATAGATGAAAATCTTAGTATTACTGCGGATGCAAATCACTTCAACATAATTTTTAGAAATTTAATTAGCAACGCTATTAAGTTTACTCCTGACAATGGTGCTATATCCGTTACCGTATATTCAAATGAGAGAGTAACAACTATAAGCATTGAAGACACAGGTATTGGTATGACTCAAGATATAGCGTATAAAATTTTAAATAATAAAGAGCACTACAGCACTTTTGGTACTAATAATGAACAAGGAACAGGTTTAGGACTTGTACTTTGTAAAGAACTAATTAAGAAGAATAGTGGGGAAATCAATGTTACTAGTGAATTGGGACATGGAAGTACATTTATTGTGAATTTTATAAACGGTACATAGGTAATAAAATCGCTATCATTTTAACCCTTTTATCATATAAGTGATTTAGCTTATCTTACAATGAGATAATATTAAAATATCGACGTAATACACTCTATTTCAGTTAAAACACACATAAAAACGTGTTTCACAACATTATTTAGTTAACAGCTAGAACATATATTAGTTTTAGACCTAGTTAACTAAGTAAAATAATGTTTTTTAATACTAAGTATTTTTTTCACAGCCAAGGACGTGCTATAATTACGGCATTTTCTATTCTAATATTTGTCCTGCAAGTAGAAGAACTATTTAGTCAATCTAAAACTGCAAATCATCTTTTGGAGAAAATTGATAAGCTTCAAGCAAAGGATAATTTTCAAAAAACAGATACGCTTTACATTAATACCATATTGGAAATAGCTGGTAATCAACGTTATTATAACGTAGACAGTTTGTATTTGCTAGCCTCTCAAGGATTATCTCTAAGTAAAAAATCAAATTATATAAAAGGGCAATCAAAATCATTTTCGCTTTTGGGTAATTTTTATTCTGATAACGGGAAACATGATGAAGCGATAGCAAAGTTTAGTAATGCATTAGAATTAGCTCGAGAATTAGAACTTCCAAACCTTACTCTTTCTGCTATCAGTGACTTAGGTGGTGAATATGCTTATAAAGGTAATTACGCCATGGCGTTAAAAAAATACCTTTTAGGAATTGAAATTGCGGAGGAACATCAGAATAAACTTAGACTATCCATATTAAATGAAAATATAGCAAATCTATATGTTTCACAAAGAGATTTTGAACAAGGAATGCTATTCTACAATAAAGTAAAAAAAATTAACGAAGAAATTGGTAATCCTATATATATGGCTGAAACCATGAGCAACATGGCATCTGCATATGCAGACATGGAAGAGCTAGATTTAGCAATGTATAATGTAAATAGTAGTATCCGTGTTTTTGAGAAAGAAAAAATAATGGATTGGTTAGCTTATGCCTATGAAATTAAAGGTAAAGTATATTTAAAGCAAAAAAAGTACGATTGGGCTATGTACTGGTACAAACAAAGTGAACTTATACATACAGAACTTGAAGATGAAAGGGCAGAAATCTCTTTGTTGAACGGTATGGCAGAAGCTAATCTTGGTGCAACAAATGATAGTATTTCAGAAGTATACGCATTAAAGGCTATGAACCTTTCAATGAAACTAGAATCTATGACCACTACAAAGGATGGTGCGAAAATTCTATATTCATTATATAAAAAGAAAGGTGAACATGAAAATGCATTGCGTTATCATGAACTTTATCAAAGGTTATCCGATACATTATCCAGAAAAGAAAATCAAAAAAGTTTAACCCTGTTCAAAACCAAGTCTGAGTACGATCAACAGAAAGAGCAACTAGTTCTTGAAAATGAAAAAGCACTAGCAAAGCAGAAAACCTATGTTTACGCAGCACTATTTTTTCTAATCATATTTCTTTGCATTACCTTCTTAGTTCGAAGAAATGAAAGAGTTCAGAAAAAATTAAATAAAGAATTACTTTCGAAACAATCAGATTTAGAAAATAGTGAAGTCCATTTAAAAGAAGTAAACCAAACAAAAGATAAATTATTTTCTATAATTGGGCACGATTTAAGAGGACCTATAGGTGCTTTTCAAGGGTTAATAAAACTTTTTCAAGATGGCGAAGTTACAAAAGAAGAATTTCTTGATTTTGTACCAAAATTAAAAACTGATATTGATAATATAGCGTTTACATTAAATAACTTACTTTCTTGGGGACAGACTCAAATGAATGGATCTGTTACTTCTCCTAGTGTTACTTCATTAGAACATATAGTTCAGGAAAATATTGATTTGCTTTCTGAAATAGCAGCAAATAAATCTATAAAATTATTGAATAGAATAGAGACAAACACTTTTACCTATTCAGATAGTAATCAAATAGATATAGTCGTAAGAAATTTATTAAGTAATGCATTGAAATTTACACCGGAAAAAGGAACAGTAACCATTGGTGCCGTTGAAAAAACAAAGTATTGGGAAGTTTTCGTAAGAGATACTGGAATAGGAATGAATGAAGAGACACTTGGGAAAATTTTCAATAAAGATTCTACCCATACCACCTATGGGACGAATGACGAAAAAGGTACTGGCTTAGGACTATCTCTTTGTAAAGAAATGGTTGAGAAAAATGAAGGAATTATTTGGGTAGACAGCTCAGTGAATAGCGGTTCTAGCTTTTATTTTACTATTCCTAAAGGAAAAAAATTACTTCAAAAAAGTGCTTAGATTAAATTATCTAAAGATTCTACAGCAATTAGTCTTTCTACATTAAAGCCTTCGGCATAATCAGTACCCACTAATCTTCCTAAATCTTGAGCTCTGTATTTAACGCTTTCTATAAAGGTTTTACTGCTTATAGGGGTTTCTGGCTCTTTACTATTAGCATCATGAAACTGAGAACCATATGCTAAAATGGACTTCACTTTTACATCCATAAACCCACTAATATCTATAACAAAATCTGGAACAAGGTTCTTCCATTGTATATAGTGATAAACAAATTTAGGTCTCCAAGGAGCTTGAGTATTATTTTCAATAGTAGTACTTATCTTAATTAAACCACTAAGAAAACAAGCGTCACTAACCAACTTACTACCTTTACCATGATCTATATGCCGGTCATCTATAGCATTACATAAGACTATCTCTGGTTGATATTTACGAACCATCTTAATAATAGCTAGTTGGTGCGCTTCATCATTTATAAAAAATCCATCTCTGAATTTTAAATTCTCTCTTACTGCCACTTGAAGTATACCAGCTGCTGCTTGCGCCTCTGAATCTCTTATTTCGGCTGTTCCACGTGTTCCTAATTCTCCTCTCGTTAAATCTACAATACCCACTTTTTTACCGTTGGCTATCTCCTTTGCAATAGTTCCGCCTGCCCCTAGTTCTGCATCATCAGGATGTGCGCCAAAAACCAATATATCTAATTTCATCATATTACAGGATAGGTTTACTATTATTTAATCAAAGTACTATTATCTTAATTATTGGAATAAACAAGGTTTGACTTTTTTACAGAAGCAATTGCTTGCTCTATGTCTGCTATTAAATCCTCGACTTCTTCAATACCAACAGAAAATCGTATGAGACCATCCTTTATCCCCTGCTCCGCTCTAACCTCTGGGCTCATTAGGGCATGTGATGTCTGCGTTGGAGATAAAACGGTACTCTCTACACCAGCTAAACTCATTGAAGATTTTATTAATTTTAAAGACTTTTGAAATTTAGAACTATCAAGGGAAGGTTTCAATTCAAAGGATAACATACCTCCAAAACCTTTCATTTGTCGTTTCGCCAATTCATGATCCTTATGTGATGGTAGACCAGGATAGTATACTGCATCTATATCTTCATGAGTATACAGAAATTTTGCCATGGCCAAGGCATTTTCATTTTGAGCTCTTACCCTAATTCCCATTGTTTTTATACTACGTTCTAAAAGCCAAACTGTATAATCACTTAAACTTCCTCCAAAGTTTTTGGCCAAATGAAAGATACGTTCCATGTGCTCCTTACTGGATGCTACTGCTCCAGCACAAATATCTGAGTGTCCACCCATATATTTGGTTGCACTATGAATTACAACATCAATACCTAAATCTATGGGATTTTGGTTAACTGGGCTTGCAAACGTATTATCAATCATTGATATTACATTATGCTTCTTTGCCAGCGCTGCAACTGCTTCTATATCGGTAATTGTCAGCAACGGATTAGATGGAGTCTCCACATAAATTACTTTGGTATTTTCTTTAATCTTATCAGCGAAATCCTTGGCGTCCCAACCGTCGGTAAATGAAAATTCAATACCATATTTAGAAAATTCTTCTGTCACTAGGTTATACGTACCACCGTATAAGGTTTGTTGCAGTACTACATGATCCCCTGCTCTTAAAAAAGCCATCAATGAGGTACTTACAGCCGCCATACCACTTCCAAAAATTAAAGCAGCCTCTGCATGCTCTAAAGCAGCTACTTTTAAACAAAGACCTTCTTGATTGGGTGTATTAAAATATCTTGGATATCTTTTTACATCAACATCTTCAAAAGCATAGGAAGTACTCATATATAAAGGTGACACCGCACCTTTATGCTGTTTATCTTCCAACTCTCCAGTGTGTGTACAGATGGTATTTAATCCTTTGTTGTTTGCTGCCATTTTTAAATCCATTTTTTTAAAGATACAAAAGAGCTATTTTATTTAGAGAAATTGATCTTATTCCTCCAGAAACTTATAGCACCAAGTAGAAACACCCCAGCAACAGTATAATAGATAAATGTTGGAGTAATTACTTGAGATCCACTCGCATAACTATGCAATCCTACTAAATAAAAGTTAACTCCAAAATAGGTCATCATGATACTCCCAAAAGCGGCTACACTTAAGAAATTAAAAGTCCATTTTCCTCTTAATCCTGGTACTAATCGGGTGTGTATTACAAATGCATAAACCATAATTGAAACTAATGCCCAAGTTTCTTTAGGGTCCCAACCCCAATAACGTCCCCAACTTTCATTTGCCCATTGCCCACCTAAGAAGTTACCAATGGTTAGCATAATTAAACCTACTGTTAAAGCGAGTTCATTAATGATAGTTAATTCTTTAATATTAATAGCCATTCGTTCTTTATTCTTAGCAGTCGTAAGCACCATCAAAATCAAACAAACAACACCTAATATCATACCTACGGTTAGCGGACCATAACTACCTACAATTACAGCTACATGTATCATTAACCAATAGCTATCTAATACAGGAACTAAATTTGCTATAGAAGGATCCACCCAACTTTGATGCGCAATCCATAATAACATAGCCGTTACAAATGCAGAAGCTGCTATAGTCATATCACTTTTTCTTCCAAATGCAAGACCCATTCCCATGGTAGCCCAAGAAACGTAAAGGATACTTTCATATGCATCACTCCATGGAGCATG
>CALHVP010000074.1 GCA_938038975.1 uncultured Maribacter sp.
GAAATAGATTACAATACACTGATTGTCAATCAATTTATGTACGTTTTTTCCTTTTTATCAAATTATTATATTTGTATAATTACACCCTAGAAATAATACCCTACAATACCTATAGTTTAATTATGAAAAATGTAAAAGAGCTAGACTTTTTTGAAAATATACGGGAAGTAAGAGAGTTCGAATTTGGAAGTTTTTACTTTTTTGATGGTTTAGTAATTTCAGAAATTAACAAAGGGGTGTTTTTCCAGTGGAAAATGGCAGAAAAAGCTGTCAAAGCATCTAAAGAATTCTATGGAGAAGATGCTCCGATTGCCTATATCTCTAATCGAATTCATAGCTACAGTGTTGTCCCTACAGATTGGATTAAATTTTATAAAAATAGACACGAACTAGCTTACTATTCTGTCGTAGGCAGCACCAAAGGAAATTTACCTAGTACCCTTTTAGAAAAAATGTTCTTTAAAGGCTCTTTACAACAGTTTGAAGATTTAGAAGATGCAATAGAATGGAGTTTAAATAAGTTGGAGTTGCATAAAAGTTTGCCTTAAAGTTCAACTGAAGCTATATGTAATATCGCATCTCCTTGATTTACTACAGCTTGATGGTTTAAACATATTATATACCCTTCAAAAGGAGCTTTTATCTGTTTTGTTTTTTTAGCATAAGTATCGGAAACTATGCCGAGAACCGTTCCTTTTTCAACCTTGGATCCATTTAAAATACTTGGAATAAAAATACCTGCAGTTGGGGAACGAAGCCACTTGCGAGTTTCCAAATGAATAGTTGGCTTAGGCTTATTAACGTCATCAACGCTACCCTCCATCATTTCTAATGCTACAAATACTCTGTTTACTCCAGAAATTCCTTCCTGAATTGAGTATTCATCAAAACGCATACTCTCTCCAGCTTCAAAAACTATTGCTGGTTTATTGAGACGAAAAGCGGCATTTCTAAAAGACCCTTTAATCAACTTGGAAGTAAATGTAAGCGGGGCATTAAACATTTTAGCTAAAGCCGCACTGTTTTGATCTTCCTTAGTATATCTAATTTGCGGAAAATTGTGGCGTTGACCTCCACCTGTGTGTAAATCTATTGCTACATCTATTTGAGGAAGTATCTCATTTAAATAATTATATGCTATTCTACTTGCCATGGAACCAGATTTTGTTCCCGGAAAACTTCTATTTACATCCTTACCGTCTGGCACATCTCTAGAGTAGTGGATAAATCCAAATATATTGAGAATTGGAACTGCAATCACAGCGCCGGTATCTACCTTAAAACTACCATCATGTAACATACGGCGTACTATTTCAACTCCGTTTACCTCATCTCCATGTAAGCCAGCTTGCACTAATACTACAGGCCCAGGCTTTTTGGCATTAAAAACATAAACAGGTATATCTATCAAAGTTCCTGTAGGTAAACGATCAATAGTGATTTTTACAAATCTAGATTTACCAGGCATAACAGATTCACCTCCTATTATTATTGTCTTATTTTCTATCTGCATTATTTTCAATGTATTCTATAATTTTTTTAGCAATATTAATTCCTGTTACAGTTTCTACACCTTGTAATCCTGGAGAAGCATTTACTTCTATTAATAAGGGACCTCTATTGGAACGAATCAAATCTACACCAGCAACACCCAGCCCCAAGTATTTAACCGCATTTAAGGCTATTTCCTTTTCAGCTGATGTCAATTTAACCTCCTCGGTAGTACCTCCTCGATGTACATTTGATCTAAATTCGTCTGAACCACTGCTACGTTTCATGCTTGCCACCACTTTATTACCAATCACAATAATCCTAATATCCTCTCCTTTACTCTCCTCAATATATTCCTGCAGTAAAATACTAGCATCTAGCTTGTAGAAAGTGTCAATTATAGATTTTGCAGATTTTTTACTTTCTGCCAAGATAACACCTACACCTTGAGTGCCTTCTTGAATTTTGATGATAATAGGAGCTCCTCCTAAGATTTCAATTTGTTCCTTGATGTTGTCTGGATTAATAGAAAATAAAGTATTTGGGATTGGAATCCCTTTTTGTGACATAATTTGAAGTGTTCTCACTTTGTTTCTAGCGCTAACAATACTCAAAGAATTAGCCGTGCTAAAAACCCCATTCATTTCAAACTGTTTCACAATAGCCACTCCATGCTGAGTAACTTTTGTGCCTACTCTTGGAATAATAGCATCAAACTCATCAGTAATATCTTCTTCACGCAGATAAATTCTAGGTGTTTCCTTTCCTAATTTTACAGCGCATTTCGTGTGGTCTATTTGCTCAATATAATGCCCTCGCTTTTCAGCTTCTACTGCAATGCGTTTAGTGGAATACAAACTCATACTAACGGACAAAAGGGCTAAATTCATTTATTTCAAAATATTCAAAGTACTATTTTACAGTAATTAAAACTTTATTCAACCATTATTTCTGTTTAATAAAAGAATCTAAAATAAGGTATTTGACCCTTAAAATCTAAACAGCTAATTGTTTATGATCAAAATGGGTCTAAATAATATACTAAACCCCTTTAAAAGTTGTTAATAACTAACCCGTACCTTAAATTTGCTAAGCTAAAAAATCAACAAATGAGTGGATTGTTAAAATCTTCAATTGCCCGAAAAGTAGTGATGGCCCTTTCTGGTCTTTTTCTGGTGTTCTTCTTAGGTCAACATTTTGTAATCAACATTATGTCTGTAATTGCTCCGGATACGTTTAATACGTGGTCCCACTTTATGGGTTATAATCCCTTGGTGCAATATCTCCTTCAACCAATCCTAATCGCAGGTGTAATTGTACATTTTGCTATGGGAATTGCTTTGGAGATTCAAAATAACAGGGCACGTTCTGTAAAATACGCCAAGTACAAAGGTGGAGCCAATGCATCATGGATTTCCAGAAACATGATTATTACAGGACTTGTAGTTCTAGCATTCTTAGGCTTACACATGTATGATTTCTGGATACATGAGATGGCTTACAAATACATTGAGGTAAAACCTGAGGACCCAACACGCTATTATGCAGAGACAGTAGAAAAATTTGAGCCTGTGTTAAGAACAGTGCTTTACGTTATTTCTTTTGGCTTGTTAGCCTTGCATCTTTTGCATGGCTTTGCCTCGTCCTTTCAGAGTATGGGTCTAAATAACAAGTATACTCCGGCTATAAAGACATTCACGAAGATATATGCTATTGGGATTCCATTAGGATTCGCTTTTATTGCCATATATCATCACCTTAACCCAATAACACATTAAATATGGGCATATTGGATTCCAAAGTTCCTGCAGGGCCGTTGGCCGCAAAATGGACTAAACATAAAAATGAGATTGACCTCGTTAACCCAGCTAACAAACGTAATATAGATATTATCGTTGTAGGTACTGGATTAGCAGGAGGTTCTGCCGCAGCTACTTTAGCTGAATTGGGCTATAATGTAAAAACATTTTGCTATCAAGATTCCCCAAGACGTGCGCACTCGATTGCCGCTCAAGGTGGAATAAATGCAGCAAAAAACTATCAAGGAGATGGTGATAGTAATTACCGTTTATTCTATGATACCGTAAAAGGTGGAGATTACAGATCTCGTGAAGCAAACGTGTATCGTTTAGCAGAAGTATCTGGCCAGATTATTGACCAATGTGTGGCACAAGGTGTTCCTTTTGCACGTGAATATGGAGGTTTATTAGACAACCGTTCTTTTGGTGGTGTTCTAGTTTCTAGAACTTTTTATGCAAAAGGACAAACTGGACAACAGCTATTACTAGGTGCTTATTCAGCAATGAACCGTCAAATAAATAGAGGTAAGATTCAACCTTTCAACCGTCATGAAATGATGGATTTGGTAAAGATTGATGGAAAAGCTCGTGGTATAATAGCTCGTAACTTAATTACCGGAGAAATCGAAAGACATTCTGCACACGCAGTTGTATTGGCAACTGGTGGTTACGGAAATGTATTTTTCCTTTCTACCAATGCTATGGGAAGTAATGTCATGGCGGCTTGGAGAGCACATAGAAGAGGTGCTCATTTTGCAAATCCATGCTTTACACAGATACATCCAACATGTATACCAGTTTCTGGAGATCATCAATCAAAATTAACGTTGATGTCAGAATCCTTAAGAAACGATGGTCGTATTTGGGTTCCTGCAAAGTTAGAAGATGCACAAGCCATTAGAGAAGGTAAATTAAAACCTACTCAGCTTAAGGAAGAGGATAGAGATTATTATTTGGAAAGAAGATATCCTGCTTTTGGAAACTTAGTTCCTAGAGATGTTGCTTCTAGAGCAGCTAAGGAACGTTGTGATGAAGGCTTTGGTATTAATAAAACAGGAGAAGCCGTTTACTTAGATTTTGACGCAGCTATTATGCGTTATGGTAAAGAAAAAGCGCTGACTTCTGGAATGAAAGATGCTGATGACAAAACTATCCGAAATCTAGGAGAAGAAGTTATAGAGAACAAGTATGGAAATTTATTTCAGATGTACGAGAAAATCGTAGATGAGAATCCATACAAGACTCCAATGATGATATACCCTGCAGTACACTACACAATGGGTGGCCTATGGGTAGATTATAATTTACAAACAACGGTAGAAGGTTGTTATGCAGCCGGTGAAGCTAATTTTAGTGATCACGGTGCTAACAGACTTGGAGCTTCAGCCTTAATGCAAGGTTTAGCCGATGGTTACTTTGTACTTCCTTACACGATTGGCGATTACTTATCTAATGATATAAGAACAGGAAAAATACCTACTGATTCTCCAGAGTTCGAAGCTTCAGAAAAAGAAGTTCGAGATAGAATAGAGAAATTAATGAACGGGAAAGGAACTCATTCTGTAGATTATTACCATAAAATACTTGGTAAAATCATGTGGAACAAATGTGGAATGTCTCGTAACGAAAAAGAACTGCAAGAAGCGATAGATGAAATCTCCTCTTTAAGAGCAGACTTCTGGGAAAACGTTCGTGTACCTGGTTCTCCAGATACTAAAAACCAAGAATTGGAGAAAGCAGGCCGTGTTGCAGACTTCTTAGAATTAGGAGAATTGTTTGCTAAAGATGCTTTAACAAGAAATGAATCTTGTGGAGGACACTTCCGTGAAGAATATCAAACTCCGGAAGGTGAAGCTTTAAGAGATGATGAGAACTTTAAGTTTGTATCATCATGGGAATACAAAGGTGAGCCCAAAGATGCTGTACTTCATAAAGAGGAATTAAAGTACGAGAATATCGAATTGAAAACAAGAAGTTACAAATAGTTTAGTGTTGAACCGATAGAAATCTAACGCTCAACGAACTACAAAATAAAAACTATGAAACTAACATTGAAAATCTGGCGTCAAAAAGATGCTAATTCCAAAGGGAAAATGATGGATTATACCATAGATGGTATAGATGGCGATATGTCCTTTTTGGAAATGATGGATGTTCTTAATGAAGAATTAATCAACAAAGGAGAAGAACCAGTAGAATTTGATCATGACTGTCGTGAAGGCATTTGCGGATCTTGTTCGCTACAAATAAATGGGGAGCCTCATGGTCCAGATAGATTGGTTACTACATGCCAGTTACACATGAGAAAATTTAATGATGGAGATACTATCACTATAGAGCCATTTAGAGCAAAAGCATTTCCTGTTATAAAAGATTTGATTGTAGATCGTACCGCTTTTGATAGAATTCAACAAGCAGGAGGTTTCATCTCTGTAAATACATCTGGAAACACTCAAGATGCAAACTCTATTCCTATTGACAAACACGATGCAGATGACGCTTTTTATTCGGCAGCTTGTATAGGTTGTGGGGCATGTGTTGCGGCTTGTAAAAATGCAAGTGCGATGCTATTTACTTCGGCTAAAGTATCTCAATATGCATTACTACCACAAGGAAAGGTAGAAGCTGTAGATCGTGTACAAAATATGGTTCGCCAAATGGATTTAGAAGGCTTTGGAAATTGTACGAACACAGGTGCATGCGAAGTTGAATGTCCTAAAGGAATTTCTTTGGAAAACATTGCAAGAATGAATCGTGAATATCTAAGCGCTAGCGTTAAAGGATAATCACAACCAACATATAGATATAAGAAAATCCCATACTGAGAAGTATGGGATTTTCTTATTATACCAATCCTCGAATCGTCATTCTCTATATTAGACAATGTTCTACAATCAAAATATCTGAGCTATCTTTAAAACAAATTGATGTACTACATGGAGCATAAATCGAAATTACCTAATATTAAAACCACTATTTTCACTACCATAGGTAATTTAGCACGAAAACATAATGCAATTGATCTCTCCCAAGGTTTTCCGAATTTTGAGTCAGACCCAAATTTGATTAAACTAGTCTCCAAAGCTATGAACTCTGGTTATAATCAATACGCTCCTATGCCAGGTTATTACGGTTTACGTGAAGCCATTTCCGAAAAGATATATCGCACCCATAATTACGAATACCATCCTGAAACAGAAACGACTGTAACTGTAGGTGCAACTCAGGCTATTTTTACAGCCATATCGGCATTTGTTCATACAAATGATGAGGTTATTGTAATAAAGCCGGCTTATGACTGTTATGAGCCTGCAATTATACTTAACGGTGGTATTCCCGTATATCTACAACTTAACACCCCAAACTATCAAATTGATTGGGAAGCTTTCAAAAAACTAATAACCTCCAAAACGAAAATGGTTATTATTAATACCCCGCACAATCCTACTGGTCGTATGCTAACAAAAGAAGATATGTTGCAACTACAGGCTATCCTTAAGCCTACTAATATTATTCTCCTAAGCGATGAGGTGTATGAACATATAGCCTTCGATGGTAAAATACATGAAAGTGCTTGTCGCTATCCTGACTTGGCAAACAGGAGTTTTATATGTGCATCATTTGGAAAGACCTTTCATGTTACAGGATGGAAACTAGGTTACTGTGTTGCTCCGGTTACACTCATGAAGGAGTTTAGAAAAGTTCATCAATTTGCGGTATTTTGTGTAGATCACCCAGTTCAGCGAGCAATGGCTGCCTACCTTAGAGATGAAAATCACTATTTAAATCTTAATAATTTCTATCAAGAAAAAAGGGATTTATTTATTAATGGTCTGTCTAGTTCTAGATTTGATTATACCCCTTCTGAAGGTACTTATTTTCAACTTCTAGATTATTCAAATATTACAGATGATGGAGACGAAGCATATGCCAAGCATTTAATTATTGAAAAAAGTATAGCGAGTATTCCTATTTCTTCTTTTAATGTTGAAAATAGAAATGATAACGTACTACGATTTTGCTTTGCTAAGAAAAAAGAATCTTTGGAGCGGGCTCTAGAAGTTTTATGTAGCATTTAAAGTGTCCTGTGCACACAATTTAAGCTACAAGTCTAGCCGCATTAGCACATCAGTCTGTTTGTCTGTGCCTATATAATATGGATGAGTTCCAAATTGCTTAAAGTTTTGATTATGATAAAAACGTATTGCCTTATCATTCTTCTCCCAAACACCAAGCCATAAAAACGCCTTTTTATTCGCTAAAGCAATTGACTTAACTTTCTCTAGCATAAATTGACCATACCCATTTCCTTGAAACTGCTCTCTTACGTAAATACGTTCAAGCTCCATACCATCTTCTGTTCTAAGCTCTGTTTGAGCTTCATATTCGTTTAGCTTTATATAACCTAGTATCTCCTTTCCTAAATACAAGAAATAAAAAGAACTATCCTTATTTTCAAGTTGCGCTAACAATGTTTGCTTATTAAAAGCAGTTTTAATGTAAGTGCTAAAATCCTCTGGGTTGTTTTGACTCTCAAACGCATTTGCAAATGTAGCTTTGGAAATCTCAACAAGCTGAATAATATCATGTACACTGCATTTTCTAATATCTAACTCCACAAACTAAAGATAAAATAATTCTAACTATGGATACCAATCCTTAAACCGCAATTAATTCAAAAAACAAAAAAAAAGCGACTTGGGGAAGTCGCTTTTTTACTATTATTCTTTTAAAGAATACTACAGCATAAATAACTTTCTGGTCAATCGGATTATTCCGCTGAAGAAATCATTATGATATACTTGTACGTTTTCCTGTGGTGCCATGTTGTTCAGTTTAGGTTAATTTTATGGTATTACTTGGGTTGTATTATAGTTTCAACTCTATAAATATAGCACCTAACGTATTTAAAATCCATATTATTGTTGCCAACCCTTCGTAAAATGTTGTGAAAAAACTGAAGTGTTCATTTTATCGATAAAGCACATCTATTATTAAGCAATATTCATCTCTGGAACGTCTCCTTCAATTATTAAAACCCCATCGGTTGCTGTCTTAATTTCGGCAACAGAAATACCTGGAGCTCGTTCTAATAACAAGAAACCTTTAGGAGTAACTTCCAAGACTGCTAGGTTAGTTACAATTTTCTTTACGCAACCTACTCCCGTTAATGGCAGTGAACACTGTTTTAATAATTTGGATTCTCCAGCTCTATTGGTATGCATCATCGCAACAATGATTTGCTCTGCAGATGCTACCAAATCCATAGCGCCACCCATACCTTTTACCATTTTTCCGGGTATTTTCCAATTTGCAATATCCCCGTTCTGTGCAACCTCCATAGCGCCTAGAATAGTTAGGTCTACATGCTTTCCTCTAATCATTGCAAAACTTAAGGAGGAGTCAAAAAAAGAGGCTCCTGGTAAAGTGGTAATTGTCTGCTTTCCAGCATTTATTAAATCTGCATCTTCTTCTCCATCAAAAGGGAATGGACCCATCCCCAAAACGCCATTTTCACTTTGAAATTCTACACTTATATCTTCTCTCACAAAGTTTGCCACCAACGTAGGTATCCCAATTCCTAGGTTTACATAGTAGCCATCCTTTACTTCCTGTGCAATTCGTTTTGCAATTCCATTTTTGTCTAGCATCGCTTATTTTCTTTGTCTTACTGTTCGTTGCTCAATTCTTTTTTCATAGGCATTCCCTTGAAATATACGTTGTACAAAAATCCCAGGGATATGAATTTGATTTGGATCTAAACTACCTGCAGGCACCAACTCTTCTACCTCAACAACAGTGACTTTAGCTGCACCACACATACACGGGTTAAAATTCCTTGCCGTTCCTTTAAAAATAAGATTTCCTGCCTCATCTCCTTTCCAAGCTTTTACAAAAGCAAAATCTGCTTTATAAGCCTCTTCTAGTACATACATCTTACCATTAAACTCACGGGTCTCTTTACCCTCTGCTACCTCAGTTCCGTAACCCGCTGGCGTAAAAAAGGCAGGAAAGCCACCCTGTGCAGCTCTACACTTTTCGGCAAGTGTTCCTTGTGGAGTAAGTTCTACATCTAGCTCACCACTTAGCATTTGACGCTCAAACTCATCATTCTCTCCAACGTAGGATGAAATCATTTTTTTAATTTGTCTTTTTTGAAGTAAAAGACCTAAACCAAAATCATCTACCCCAGCATTATTAGATATACAGGTAATATCTTTAACCCCTAGCGAGACTAACTTTGAGATAGCATTCTCAGGAATACCACAAAGACCAAATCCGCCAAGCATTAAGGTCATCCCATCTTTTACACCTTCCAGTGCTTCATTTACGTTAGCAACCGTTTTTCTAATCATACCTATCTAGCTTATTGTCTGTCCAATTTACTGTTTAAATTGAAGTATTCCCAAAAAAAGACCCCGCATTATACGAGGTCGTTATATTTATGTAAAATCAAAAGGTTTATTCTATACTATTGAAAATCTAAAAATCCAAATCTTCCAAATCTTCTTCAAGATCAATATCTTTTCGTAATGACGTATTGAATTTATCACAATCAACCTCGATAGACATATTTTCTGGTTTCTCAAAATCTTCCTTAGATATACCTAATTCTTCTATCGCATAGTTCTTCTTCATATATAAGCCCCAAATTGGTAAAGCCATAGTAGCACCTTGTCCATAAGTAATAGTTTTAAAGTGCGTAGCACGCTCTTCTCCGCCTACCCAAACTCCAGTAACCAAGTTAGGTACCATGCCCATAAACCAACCATCACTATTGTTCTGAGTAGTTCCCGTTTTACCCGCAATAGGATTCGTTAATTCATAAGGGTAGCCTGTTATTACTTCTTTATAGACTGAGTTATTCTTATTGTAACTATGACGTAATCTGGTTCCTGAGCCTCCTTGGGTAACTCCTTTCATTAAATCTATCATGGCATAAGAAACCTCTTTGCTCAAGACATCCTTAGTTTCTGGAACGTACTCATAAAGCACTGTGCCATTCTTATCCTCTATACGGGTAACCATTACGGGTTTTACATAAACGCCTTGGTTAGCAAATGCGCCATAAGCTCCAACCATTTCGTATACATTTACCTGTTCTGTTCCCAATGCTATAGCAGGAACTGGCAGAATTTCTTGAGAAAAACCTAAATTTTTAACGATAGACACGACCGACTCTGGCCCCACCTTATCTATAAGCTGCGCCGTAACGGTATTCACAGAATTCGCTAGGGCATACTTTAATGTCATGTCTTTTCCAGAATATTTAAAATCTGAATTACGTGGACACCAAGGCTCCATGTTACCATGTTTTCCAGCTTCAATGCAATACTGGGTGTCTGGCAAAGTTTCACAGGGTGATAATCTCAATTGATCTATTGCCGCAGCATAAACAAATGGTTTAAATGTTGATCCCGCTTGTCTGGATCCTTGTATTACATTATCGTATTGAAAATGCTTATAATCTATACCGCCTACCCATGCTTTTACATGACCAGATTGCGGTTCCATAGACATCATAGATGCTCTAAGAAATGTTTTGTAATATCTAATGGAATCCATAGGAGTAAATATGGTATCCTTTTCTTGGGTTTCGCTTTTCCAGTCAAAGACAGTCATCTCTGTCTTTTTGGTAAACGATTCACGTATTTCCTTTTCTGATTTCCCTGCATCTTTCATCTTTCTCCATCTTTCAGAAGTCTTGATCGCACGTTCCATTATACGATCCGTTTCGTCAGTTGTTAAATCTAAAAAAGGAGCCGTAGGATTCCGTTCTTTCGTGTTCTGCACAAAAAATTCAGCCTGTAAACGTTTCATATGCTGGGTTACGGCTTCTTCAGCATTTTGTTGCATTCTTGAGTCAATGGTTGTGTAAATTTTTAACCCATCTAAATACAAGTTGTAACGATCTCTTTCTCCTTCTCTTGCGGGTTTTGGGTTTTTATCTATCCACCCTTTCATAAAACGTTGCAAGTACATCCTAAAATAGGTAGCTAAACCTTCTCTATGGCTTTCTGGATTAAAATTGATATCCATTTTTAATGCTTGCAAGGAATCTTTCTCTGCCTCTGTTATATAATCGTATCTGGCTAGTTGCCCTAGAACAATGTTTCTCTTTTTCAGCGTAAGCTCCTCTCTACGCATTGGATTAAAAAGCGAAGAGTTTTGAAGCATCCCAACCAACATAGCGGATTCTTCTATTTTTAAATTCTTAGGTTCTTTTCCAAAATAAATTCTGGAAGCAGAACGTATTCCATCAGCATTATTACCAAAATCATAGATATTAAGATACATAGCTATAATTTCTTCTTTGGTATAACTACGCTCTAACCGAATAGCTAATACCCATTCTTTTAATTTTTGTTGTATGGTCTCAAACTTGTTTCTAGACCTTACGCCTACAAAAAGCTGTCGTGCTAATTGTTGTGTAATCGTACTTGCACCACCACGTTTTCCTAGATAAAACGCAGCTCTAAGCGTACCCCTTGCATCTATCCCGGAATGGTCTCTAAAGCGAATATCTTCACTTGCTATTAGGGTATTTACCAAATTTTCTGGTAAGTCTTCATAATTGACATCTGTACGGTTATCATCTAGGTAAAATTTACCTAGTAAGTCCCCATCTGAAGAAACAATCTGAGATGCCAAATTCGTTTGCGGATTTTCTAAATACTCATAGGGTGGAAGTTCACCAAAAAGACCCCAAGAAGCTGAAAGAAAAAGCAATGCGAAAAGCGCAATGCCAGATACAATGAGTATCCAAAACCATTTTATGTACTTGAAAAACCCAGAGGTTTGCTTCTTTTTAACCGTATTTGCCATCGGATTAAGGGGTTATTTTTGTTATTTCAATACCCACATCTGTAATACCTTCCAATCCAATGACACCTGAAACCGTGCCATTTTTACGCATTGCATGTGAGACTTCTAAAGTATATACGCCTGAAGTAGAAAAAACGATGTTTTCCTTATACCATAATTTATTCTCTTTGATACTGCCATTACCCTTACCTAGCCAAGTGCCATCTGGTAGAGCCATCGTATATTCCAGTGTGTCCTGTATTACTTTACCTTCTGGTGTATTTAAAGAAGTAATTAAAAAAAGATTACTGTAAGGGAATTTTTCATCATTCCTAACATTTATAAACATATCGTACTCTTGAAGTGAATCTATCTCTGAGAATGAGAATTCAATCCTATCTTCTTTGTTCCATATTGCCCCATCTACACTTTTATATTCAGAATGTACAAGGTTATCGTTGCAAGATGCAACCAAAACAAAGAGTATAAATAAACAGATATTATTACGCATTATTAGGCTTTCCTTTTCTGTTGTTATTTCTTCGATTATTACTATTGGAGTTACCGTTGGTATTATTGCTTGAATTCGTACTGGTGTTACCTTTACTCCTGTTCTTGTTTTTATTTCTATTTCTACTTCCGCTACTTTTACTCTTAGGTTTATCAAATCTTGTGAGGCTATCTTGACCAACAACGTTCTCAAACACCACTTTTTCTTCAATAATATTTTCTACAGCATAGGCTTCAAGACTAACGACTTTTTCCTTATTCTTGTTTTTTTCTAAAATCTCATTTACTCTGTCCTTAGACAGCACATGCCAATTAGCAGGCTCATCCCTATATGAGAACCACAACATCTCCTTGAAAATATCGGTTTTCTGACAAAAAGCTAAACCCTTCTCTGTAAAAAGTTTTGTGTCTTGGGATGGAAAGTCCTTTAGTGCATCTAAATAAACATCCAATTCATAATTAAGGCAGCACTTAAGTTTCCCGCATTGCCCAGCTAATTTTTGAGGATTAAGAGATAGTTGCTGATACCTAGCCGCAGACGTACTAACGGATCTAAAATCTGTTAACCAGGTAGAACAACAAAGTTCCCTACCACATGAGCCAATACCTCCTAAACGTTGCGCTTCTTGTCTATAGCCAATCTGACGCATCTCTATTCGAATACCAAATGCTTTGGCCATGTCTTTGATAAGCTGCCTAAAATCCACGCGATCTTCAGCGGTGTAATAAAATGTAGCCTTAGAACCATCACCCTGAAACTCTACATCTGAAATTTTCATTTGAAGCTTCAAAATGATAGCAATTTCTCGCGCACGTTTTTTTATTTCATCTTCTCTATCTCTACATTTTTGCCAAATGTCTATATCCTTTTGAGAAGCTTTTCTATATACTTTAGGAAAGTTCTCTACTTTAAAATCTTCTTTTTTGCGTTTCATTTGAACACGCACAAGCTCCCCTGTTAAGGTAACCATGCCTATATCATGCCCTGAAGTAGCCTGAGTAGCAACTATATCACCAATAGAAAGTGAAAGATTCTCTGTATTCTTAAAAAATTCTTTTCTGCTATTTTTAAATCTGACTTCTACAAAATCAAACGGCTTTTCCCCATTGGGAAGTGCCATGTTTGAAAGCCAATCGAAAACTGTTAATTTATTGCAACCATCCGTACCGCAAGTGCCATTATTCTTGCATCCCTTAGGTTGTCCATCCTTACCGGTAGAACAACTGCTACACCCCATATTTTATATATTGATTCCAAAAAACGACTTGTTTTTCGGATTAAGGTTCGTAAAAAACTATATCTTAAACGTAAAGATACTATTTTTTTGATGTGATATATAGGTGTGGTGTTGGATGTTACAAGCAGTACATACTAATTTAGATTTTCCTTGTTTTTCTAGACTACAATTGCAACTATGAAGAAAGCAACAATCACTTCTTAAATTTTAAGACCTCAGAGCGACCCTTCTTAAATATTTTATTGCTTACTGTTTTACCTCTACGCAACGCTTTTTGCTCTTCAAATGGCAACTCGTGTACCGTTTTACAATCATCAGAACAACAATTATTCATTTTCCCTGCACAGGCTTCGCATTGTATAAATAATAAGTGACAGGCCTCATTAGCACAATTTACATGTTCGTCACAAGCCGCTCCACACTGATGGCAACTAGCAATAACATCCTTAGATATGCGCTCTCCCCTACGATGGTCAAAAACAAAATTCTTACCCTTAAACTTATTCTCTAATTCTTGATTTTCTACCTGTCTTGCATATTCTATAATACCACCTTCCAATTGGTAGACTTGTTTAAATCCTTTATGCTTATAGTAGGCACTTGCTTTTTCGCAACGAATACCGCCAGTGCAATACATGACTAACTTTTTATCTTCTTTATGATTTGCTAAATCAGCTTCTATAATATCTAAAGAATCTCTAAATGTGTCTACATCTGGTGTAATTGCATTTTTGAAATGGCCTATTTCACTTTCGTAGTGATTTCTCATGTCTACCAAAACAGTGTCTGGATCCTCTATAAGTTCATTAAACTCTGATGCATTTACATGAACTCCTATATTAGTAACATCAAAAGAAGCGTCATTTAGTCCATCTGCAACAATTTTATTACGAACCTTAACCTTCAATTTTAGGAATGACATATTATCCTGCTCAATTGCAACATTAAGTCGAACTCCTTTTAAAAAAGAGATGCTATCTAAATGCGTTTTAAAACCCTCAAAATTTTCTGCTGGAATAGACAATTGTGCATTTATACCTTCATAGGCTACATAAATACGGCCTAAAACCTCTAAAGCATCCCAATGTATGAATAGATGGTTTCTAAATATAGTAGTGTTTTGAATGTGGGCATATGCGTAGAAAGAGATAGTAAGACGTTCTTTTCCAGCTTCTTCAATCAAAGCTGCTCTTTCCTTAGCACTTAATGTATTGTACAGTTGCATGCTATACCAATTTTAAGTTAAAGAATTCATTTAAGGGTGTAAAGGTACTGATTATTGAAAACTAAATAAGTAGAGCGTTTGGCAAAAAACAAGGATGTAAAATAAAAAGAGCCTTAGTTTCCTAAGACTCTTTATTGGCTATTCCATTTTGTCTTCTTCATAGCATTCTTTAGAATATAAAAAAGGATATAGCCACCGATAACCGTTATCACTAAAACAACGGATTAAATACGTTTACCAACCAATATATTTATTAGATAGTAAATCTTTGAAAAGGTTGCGTCCTTACGTTACATTTTTTTAGATTTATACGTTTCGTAATTCACAAAAGAATTTTATTTGAAAATAATCCAAGCTCAAAGGAGATTCCAATTTAAGACACCCAAAAAATGAACATCATATTTAACAAAATTAGCCCCACACTAATAGTTTCAAAAAAAGAAATGCTAATTTAGCAGTCCATTTATTATTCTCGATAATCACTAACCACTAGGTACATTTGAAATAATATATGCGAAAAGAAACCCAGAAACGATTTCTTTCATTTATACCTTTAGATATTAAAAAATAAGACACTATGAGTTCGGAAAAAGAAGCAAAATTAAAAGCACTAAAATTAACCCTAGATAAAATGGACAAAACCTACGGAAAGGGTGCCGTCATGAAATTAGGGGATAGCGTTGTTGCTGATGTAGAGGTGATTCCTTCCGGGTCATTGGGACTAGATATAGCTTTAGGCGTAGGTGGATACCCAAGAGGGAGGGTTGTTGAAATTTACGGACCTGAATCTTCAGGTAAAACCACACTAACCTTACACGCTATTGCAGAAGCACAAAAAAATGGAGGTATCGCAGCCTTTATTGATGCTGAGCATGCTTTTGACCGCTTTTATGCTGAAAAGTTAGGCGTAGATATAGATAATCTTATTATTTCACAGCCAGACAATGGTGAACAAGGATTAGAAATTGCTGATAACCTTATCCGATCGGGTGCTATTGATATTGTAGTTATTGATTCTGTTGCTGCTCTAACACCAAAAAGTGAAATTGAAGGTGAAATGGGTGATTCTAAAATGGGACTTCACGCACGATTAATGTCACAAGCATTAAGAAAACTTACAGGTTCTATTAGTAAGACTGGTTGTACTGTTATTTTCATTAACCAGTTACGTGAAAAAATTGGTGTTATGTTTGGTAACCCAGAAACCACGACTGGTGGTAATGCACTTAAATTTTATGCTTCTGTAAGACTAGACATAAGAAGATCTACACAGATAAAAGATACAGATGGTAACGTACTAGGTAATAAAACCCGAGTTAAGGTTGTAAAAAACAAAGTAGCCCCACCATTCCGTACTACCGAATTTGATATTATGTATGGTGTAGGAATCTCTAAAGTAGGAGAAATCATTGACCTTGGGGTAGAATATGAAATTGTTAAAAAAGCAGGTTCTTGGTTCAGCTACGGCGACACCAAACTTGGACAAGGTAGAGACGCAGTAAAAGCCTTATTATTGGATAATCCTGAACTTTTTGAAGAATTAGACGGTAAAATTAGAGAGGCTATTAATGCATTAAATTCTTAAATAAAAGGAATTATTTACTATTTTATTTAAACCACACGCAACCCTTGTGGTACATTTTCATCTTAAAACTAAAAGAAGTGTTATGATGAGGAAAAAAATCATCCTCCTAGTTGTATGTTTAGGTACAATTTTAGGAGGTTGTTCTACCGATGATGAGCCAAACTTTCATTTTACAGCCTTACGCATAGCATCGGCAGAATTACCAGAATCTTTTGAACTTAATCAAACCTATCAGATTTTTGTGGACTACAATCTACCTAACGGGTGTTCCGCATTTGAAGGTTTTGAAGTAACCCAAGAAGATACTACTACACGCACTGTTGTGGCCATTGGTTCTGTAAGAACAGACATTGAGCCCTGTACTACAGAAATTATAGAGGGACAAGCTTTTTTTAACTTTGTCGTTATTTATAATCAGCCCTATACATTTAGATTCCTACAAGGAGAAAATAGCGAAGGTGAACCAGAATACCTTGAGGTCGTTGTGCCTGTAAACTAATACTTCAAATAACCTAATCCATTTAGTGAGTCTAGACCAACTCATAGCGAACTGTAAAAAAGGTGACCGTAAGTCACAGGAGCAACTGTACCGTAAATATTCTGGCGTATTATATAGTATATGCCTAAAATATTCTAACAATAGAACAGAAGCAGAGGATAGCCTTCATGATAGTTTTATGACTATTTATGAAAAGATGGAGCAATACCAATCTAAAGGTTCTTTTGAGGGGTGGATGAAACGGATTACAGTAAATACAGTTTTACAGAAATACAGAAAAGAAGAGCATCTTAATGTCGTAAGCGAAAATATTGAAGAAGAGGTTTCAGTTGAGGTAGAACAAAATGATATTGGCCTACAAACTCTATTGGGATACATAAGAGAATTGCCCAACAAGTACAGAACAACGTTTAATTTATATGTACTAGATGGACATACTCATAAAGAGATAAGTGAACTCTTAGGGACCTCGGAAGGAACATCAAAATCTAACCTTGCGAGAGCAAGAATATTGTTAAAAGAAAAAATAGAAGCCAAGGTAAGCCCAACTATAATAGGTTTACTAATCATGGCCTTAAATACGTTATGATTCTAAAGGAATCAATATTAAAATTAAGTCTTAAAAGATGAGTAAGAAAAAATTAGACGAACTGTTCCAAGACACCTTCTCGGGACACAATGAAGTCCCCGACGAAAGGGTGTGGGATTCCATTACAGCGTCGCTGGACAAAAAGAAAAAGAAACGAATATTACCTATATGGTGGTCACTAAGTGGTATCGCTGCTGCACTCGTATTAGGTTTGCTAATTTTTAACCCGTTTACTAGTGAAAATACTACAGAACAGATTATCACAAATGTTGATAAGAACGATTCCAACGTAGAAGAAAACGATACTATATCTACAAAAGACCTAAAGCTGAACAAAAAAGATGAAAACAGTTTAAAAATAGCCAATGAAGAAAAGGTGCTTCCTATTTTAGATAGTAATAGCACACAGGTTGTTGATACAGAAAATAATAAAAACCCTTCTTTTGAAAACCTTGTAAAAAAGAAATCGAATCAACAGACTAAAAATGGAGAGAACAGGATACAAAAGAGTAATGCTATTGTACAAAGTCAAAATAAACAACCAGAAAATAGTGCTAAGCTTACAGAGGAAATCAATGGAGGAAATAAAAACAATTTGATGCCTTCTAATACCAAAATTGCTCAGGGAGAAACTAGAGTTGAACAAAAAGATGAGAAGAAAAATTTATTAAACAAATCAGACGCACTTAGAAAAATAGTTGGAAAAACTAAAGAAGTAGACGCCATTGCAACTAATGAAAAGACGCCTCAAGAAGAGCGCAATGGCACTATTTTAAAAAATTCAAATAGTATAGAAAAAATTATCGACAAGGAAACTGGTGCTGAAGTGACCGACAACCAAAGTAAGCTTGAACAAATTACTCCAGCAATTGATACTAAAAAATCTATTTTTGATGAAATAAATAATCAAGAAGAGGAAGCCGTAGCAGATACTAATTCAAAAAAATGGTCTGCTGGGCCCAGTATTGCTCCAGTTTACTTTAATGCAATAGGGGAAGGGTCTTCCGTACACTCTATTTTTGTGCCTAATTCTAAATCAGGTAATATTAACATGAGTTATGGACTATCTGTAGGGTATGAAATAAATTCAAAACTTAAAATTAGATCTGGTATTTATAGCGTAAATCTTGGCTATGACACCAATGATGTCTCTTTTTCTTCCTCACCTACCGCTTCAACAAATGGTCAAATAGACAATATTGATTATAGCTTAACGGCCAGAAACTTAGTAGTATCTAGTCAGCCTGGTGGAAGTGCTCTTTCGGAGGCTCCATTAAATTCTTTAGATGTTTCTGCACAGAATCCAGAAAGAGATGGTTTTATGACCCAAAACCTAGGGTATTTAGAAATCCCTGTAGAATTAAACTACACCCTTATAGATAATAAATTTGGATTGGACCTTATTGGAGGAGTAAGTTCTCTTTTTTTAATGGATAACTCTGTAGCCTTAACCTCAGGTAATCTTACCACAGAAATGGGAGAAGCCAATAATATAAATGACCTTAATTTTAGTGCAAATTTTGGACTTGGCGTTAATTATAATTTTTCACAAAATATTCAATTGAATATAGAGCCTGTTTTTAAATATCAGCTCAACACTTTTTCAGAAACTGACGGCACCTTTAACCCTTATGCTCTAGGTATTTACAGCGGCCTTAGTTTTAAGTTTTAGCATCTGAGGTTAAATCAGATAGAATCACATCTCTTACCTCTTCTCGTAAAGTTGATGTGTCTTCTTGAGCTAAAATACCTGTCTCAAAAAACTCATGTACTTTCGCACGGCTAAGTCCAGGACCTCCACTTAAGAATGTAAACGAGAACCTTTTTTTGTTATCATAAAAGGTCATAGGAACTACAGCGATATTATGACTTATTGCCATTCTAAAAGCGCCATCTTTAAATTTATCTAAGAGAATATGTTCTTCTGGCACACCTCCTTCAGGAAAAATACAAATACTTAATCCTTGATTTAGTCTTTTTTGGGCCCTTCTGTATACAGCCGTTCTGCTGCGCGTATCTTCTCTATCTACCAGAATACAGACGCGTTTGTAAAAGAATCCAAACAAAGGGATTTTAACCAATTCCTTTTTGCCAACAAAAACAAAAGGATTTTTACTCACGTACAGCATAAGCATAATATCAAGCATACTGGTATGATTGGCAACCAACATATAGCTTTGACTACGAAGCAATTTTTGTTTATACACTACCCTAGGAGGGCATCCCATACCGTAGAGTATTGGTTTTGCCCAAATATTCCTAGCCAACCAAAAAAATTGAGGGTACCAAGCCTCTTTTGAAGCAAACAACAGCAGGAAAGGAAAAAAAATAAGAATAGGTAGCGCTACTAAAACATAAAACCAAATTCGGTAAAACACATAGCCAATACTGGTAATCATTTTGAGCATGAATCAAAAATAGGTATTTCGGCTCTTATTTTTTGATTTGTTTTACCTTTGCTCTCTTATTAGAAAAGCAAATGTCTAGAATATTAACAGGTATCCAAAGTACAGGAACACCGCATTTAGGAAACATCCTAGGTGCTATTATCCCTGCCATAGAAATGGCATTAAATCCAAAGAATGAATCCTTTCTGTTCATAGCAGATATGCATTCACTAACCCAAATAAAAGACGGGGAAGCATTAAGACGAAATACGTATGCTACAGCTGCAACATGGTTGGCCTTTGGTTTAGATGTGGAAAAAACTGTTTTCTACAGGCAAAGTGATGTGCCACAGGTAACGGAGCTTTCTTGGTATTTAAGTTGCTTTTTTCCTTACCAAAGATTGACACTTGCACATTCTTTTAAAGATAAATCAGACCGTTTAGAAGATGTAAATGCTGGGCTTTTTACATATCCTATGCTAATGGCAGCAGATATTCTCTTGTATGATGCCAATATTGTACCTGTAGGAAAGGATCAAATGCAACATATAGAAATGACCCGTGATGTGGCTTCTCGTTTTCATGCACAACTAGGAGATACATTTGTATTGCCAGAGGGGAAAGTACAAGAAGAAACCATGTATGTTCCAGGAACTGATGGGGCTAAAATGAGTAAGAGCAAGGGAAATTTGATTAATCTTTTTCAGACAGATAAAAAACTGCGGAAAGAAATTATGGGTATACAAACAGATAGTATTCCCATGGAAGATCCTAAAGACCCAACGAATGACAATGTCTTTGCACTCTATAAAATATTGGCATCCCAACCTGAAATAGAGAACATGAGTGCTAATTATTTAGCTGGGAATTATGGTTACGGACATGCCAAGCAGGAGCTTTTTGAATTGATTGTAAAGAAATTTGAAGAACCTAGAGAGAAGTTTGACTATTACATGAACCATCTTAATGAAGTTGATGAAGCTTTAGCTTTAGGTGCTGAAAAAGCAAAAAAAGTCGCAGATGGAGTTTTAGAACGCGTAAGAGAGAAGTTGGGATATTAAGACACACTTCATCTTTAAATCTATTTAGTCTAGTAGTAGTATATATTGCCAGAAGAAAATAGCTACTCTAAGTTTAACTCAAGCATACAACTCAAAAACCAATAAGACCAATAAGTTTGTTTAGGTTTTTATTAAAAATACCAATTTATTACAAACGACGATATTCAAAACTGGTATACCGATAAACGGCAAACATTAACAATCATTTCTTCTAAATCACGAAGTTTTTAGACCACATGGTTTGCAAACGGCTTATATAGCTTCGAATAATTTTCCGGGCAAAGGCCTTATAACCCCTTTCATTTCCATAGCCAACAAGGTAGAAGAGGCTTTGAAAATGGGAATTTTGCAGGACAAGGCAATACCATCCAATAATTGCTTTCCGTTCTGTTCTAAATACGTGTAAATGGTCTGTTCCGTATCGTCTAAATCTACAAACAACTGTTTTTGTATCGTTTTGGATTCCTTTTCTTCCAAATCCCAATCCAGCAAGTAAATCAAATCAGCCGCTGAGGTCAACATATGTGCTTTTTGTTGTTTTATGAGATTATTACAGCCTAGGCTATATTTATCAGAAGTACGACCGGGTACCGCAAACACATCCCTGTTATAACTATGGGCTATATCTGCCGTAACCAAACTACCTCCCTTTTCAGCAGATTCTACAACTAGGGTAGCCTCACTCATGCCTGCAATGATGCGATTGCGTTTTAAAAAATTCTCTCGTTCTGGGTTGCTAGTACTCCAAAATTCTGTGAGAAACCCGCCGTTTTTATAAATATCTGCCTGATATTTAGAATGCGTCTTTGGATAAATTTGGTTTAAGCCATGGGCCAAACAACCAATCGTCTGCAAACCATGTTTAACTGCTTCTCGTTGTATGCAAATATCTACGCCATAAGCAAAACCACTCACAATTATGGGGTTTAGAGGAGCTATGTCCGCAATAAAACGCTCACAGAAATTAGTACCATAACTAGTGATTTTTCTAGTACCTACAACACTTATAATTTTACGATTAACAAGATCAATATTTCCTTTTTTAAAAAGTAAAATAGGGCTATCAATACAGTGTTTAAGATAACTAGGATATTCCTCGTCCTTAAAATATATCCATTCGATGTTATTAGAGGCTATGTATTTACATTCCTTTTCTGCAGCTTCTAAATGTTCTGTTTCATATAAATGCCTTATCGTATGGGTGCCAATACCGTCAATCTGCAACAGGTCGCTCCGTTTAGATTCAAAAATAGCCGACGGACTGCCACAGTGCGTAATTAATCGTTTAGCCATTACATCACCTATATTAGGTACATGTTGCAGTCTTAAGATTGCAATTAGCTCAGCCGTAGTATGTTGAAGACTTGTCATAAGAACCTACAAAATACCACAAAAATTAATGTTAATAAAAAGTTATGTCAACGGTTTTTAAGACCCATATTTTTTTTGATATTTGTAGCATATGGTACTAGAACACTATATCAGCGATTTGCTATACAGGTACAACTGTGTAATGGTTCCAAATTTTGGAGCTTTTCTTACACAAAAGACCTCTGCACGAATTAATGATACTACACATACTTTTTTTGCTCCAACTAAATCAATAGGATTTAATGAGCAGCTCATTTCTAATGATGGTTTGTTGGTATCACATATCGCTTCAGCAGAAAATAGCTCGTTTGAAGTAATCCTTTCTAAAATTGAGATCATTGTTAAGCAGTGGAAAGTGCAATTAGAAAAAGGAGAAAAATTATCATTGAATGCTATTGGTCTTTTATGGGCAAATGCAGATGGTAAAATTCAGTTTCAACCCTATCAAGAAATAAATTATTTAACGTCATCTTTTGGCCTAAGCCCTTTTAAGGCTACTCCGATAATTCGTGAAGTTTTAAAGGAAGAAGTTTTAAGTATTGAAGAACAAATTCCATTTATCATAAGCCCAGAAAAGCGGGAAACAAGCTCTTTTAGGCCTTATTTTAAGTATGCCGCAATCTTTTTATTGGCTTTATCAACAGGTCTTACAGGGTATCGTTTTTATAATGATACGATTTCAAATGAACAGCTGGCAAGAAAGGATGCTCAAACTGAAGTCGCTAGACAAATACAAGAGGCAACATTTTTTGATACTAGTCCTCTAGAGCTACCTACAGTAAATGTAGAAGCTACTTCTATTCGTGAAAAATCAATTAGAAAAGAAGCACAACACTATATCGTAGCAGGCGCATTTAGAATAAAGGCTAATGCAGATAGAAAAATTGAAGCTTTACAAAATAAAGGCTACAAAGCAGCTTATTATGGTACGAATGCATATGGTTTACACATGGTAACGTATGATAGCCATACTAACGCTAAAGACGCCTTAAAAGCGCTAAGAGCTATTAAGCGTAACGAATCTTCGGATGCTTGGTTGCTTTCAGAAAAATAAGTGCGCTTAAATATCCCATGTGTTTAGCGCCAACTTATACCAAAGGAAGCTAAGATTATGAATAAAATAATCAGCATCCTGTTTCCTATCCTTTTTTAGCCCGTATCTTTGCAAAAAATATCTCGTAATGAATCTAAATACTCCTTCAGCTTCTAGGACTACGATGACTGATATGGTGCTCCCAAGCGAGACCAATCCTCTACATAATCTTTTTGGCGGTGAACTACTTGCTCGTATGGATCGCGCAGCCAGTATTGCTGCAAGAAGACACAGCCGGCGTATTGTTGTCACGGCCTCTGTAAACCATGTGGCGTTTAACAGAGCAGTTCCTGTTGGTAGTGTTGTCACAGTTGAAGCGGCGGTTTCAAGAGCTTTCAAAACATCAATGGAAGTCTATATTGATGTTTGGATGGAAGACCGTTTTAGTGGAGAAAAATCAAAAGCAAATGAAGCTATTTATACCTTTGTAGCAGTAGACGATACTGGAAAACCTACGGAAGTTCCAGAATTATCCCCAGAAACCGATTTAGAAAAGGAACGTTTTGCGGGAGCATTACGAAGAAAACAGCTTAGCTTAGTGTTAGCTGGGAAAATGAAACCAAATGAAGCTACAGAATTAAAAGCTTTGTTTATGGGCTCTTAAAGTTGATATACCCATTCTTCTGGGTTTAATTTTGATGTATTCTGATACAGGTAGAACTTTAACCTAGTTTGACCGTTTGAGGCATTTGTGTAAATGGTTCCAAGCTGTTCTTTTATAGCCACTTTATCCCCTTTTTTGACATATAATTGGTCCAGATTGTAATAGGTACTTATATAGTTTCCATGCTTAATTTGTACTCCTTTATTTCCTCCAGGAACAGATAAAATTGCGATTACTTCACCTTCAAAAATAGCTCTCGCCTTTGTCCCGGCATCAGTAGCAATAATAACTCCATTACTTTCATGCTTAATACCAGGATAAATAGGGTCTTTATAAATACCAAAACCCTGACTTTTTATTCCCTTTTCAACCGGCCAAATAAGCTTACCCTTATTAGCTGAAAAATTAGTAGCTATCACCTTTGCTTCTGGGGTAAGTAAAAAGATACTACTGGAAGTTTTGCTGGTCTTTACTCCTGTTTTTTTATTAGATGCTACAATAGCATTGCGTATTAATTTTTCTATTTGCTGATCTATCTTTCTTGCTTCCCGTCGCTTTTTATCTATGACGGTAGTATATTTTGTTTCGTTCTTACGAATGGTGCCTAATAGTGCTTTTTGGGACTGAATCTCACTAAAAAGTGCATCTTTGGCTTTACGATTCTGGGTCAACAAAACCTCTTTCACCTTTCGCTCCTCATTCAAATCACTATTAAGACGTGACATTTCTTCTGTCTTTATTGCAATTTGCTCTCCTTGTTCTCTTCTATAATCAGTATACTGTTTCATATACTGCATCCTTTTAAATGCCTGAAAAAAACTTTCTGAAGACAATAAGAACATGAGTCTATTCTGCTTGGATTTGTTCTGATACGATTTACGTACCATGGTTGCATATTCTTCCCGAATCTGTGAAAGCTCGTTTTTTAGCTTTCCAATATTTCTGATATTGGTATTTATCTGCTTGTTAAGTAGATTGGATTGCTGATTTGTAACTCGTATTAATTGCTGGCGTACGTTAATTTTTTTATCAAGTGCTTCCATCTGATCCAATACATTTCCCTTTTCCTTCTTTTCTGCAAAAAGCAATCGATTAATGTCTCGTATTTCCTGTTGCAGTTTTTCACGCTTTTCCTCTAAAGCTTTTTGTTCCTTAGTCTGCCCATAGGAACTTTGGACCCAAAAGGCCAAAAGCAAAAGACAAACTAATCTTACAAATCGTTTTAAAGCCATGTTATTCTAATACAATTTCTTTATAACCGTTAGGGATTTTATATGGAAAATTGAGCTTTCTATTCAACTCCATATTGCGATACTCTAAGTTTACTCTACTATCAGTATCATCCGTTATCGCCTTAATCTTTACCTCATTCGGTAAGACTTGGTTGTCTACTTTTTGATAATTCTCATAGCTGATTTCTAATAGCCGTTCTTCACTTGGCTGTGCTAATTGTTGCACGGCCATCTTATAGTTTTTAGGTTCTACCTTAAATAACATTTTATACAACTCTTTTGCTATACGTGGCTTTAGTTGGTAGGTACTTTCCGTTATTGAAAGTTCATATTTTTCTGAACGTAAATCCAATAAAGCCTCGCCTAATAGTAGGTTTTGAAGCATTTTAAAATCAATTTCTGTTCCAAGTAAGTTACTCAAATAGGAAAAATCACCATCAAAATATTCGTTTTGAAGTTTGTTGTAAAAAGAAACCCTAGTTGGTGTTATGTATGCTTTTACGATGCTTAACGGTGCACTAATCCAGATAGCTTTATCCTTTTCCATACGCAAACTAACCGAAAAGCTTTTGGAAGACGTTCCATCAGAATAATCCATTTTAACTTTGCCACTTAAAGTCTTAAAATCGAATGTATTTTGATAATGAGATTTTATAACAGATTTAGCAGATAATCTACTATCTATAGTACCATCAGAAACTACTTTAGCACCCTTACAGGAGCATACAAATATTACGATTAGCACCAAAAGAAATTGGCTTAATTGATGTGTCTTAGTCCTTACCATAGTTAGAATCCTGGTTTAACCTTACGAAGGTACATATTTGCCTTGGAAGGATTAGAAATAGCATTATATGCCGTTGAAAGTTCCGTGTAAATCTTATTAGCTAAGGAAATATCGCTCAGCATATAATCCAAAGCAGTTTCCAAGACCTCAATAGCATTCCTATATTTTTTATTTCTGTTTAATGCATATCCATTTGCATAATAAAAGTAAGGTTGTGCAGGATAGTTTTCCAAAGCTTCCTCTGAAACTTGCAACAATAAAGAATTACCTGCAGGCATCATTAACAAACCTCTAATTCTAGATTTATAACTTTCCAAATCGTTAGTCACCCTGCTATTAGATGTTGCTGTATATGATACGCTTGTTGTGTTTGTTTTTTTCTGAGCTAAGACAGTATTTATGTTTTGTTCCAAGAGAGATACACTTTTTGAGGGGTCTAGCGACTTTAATAAGGTTAACGCAGCTTCAAACCTTCCTTGACCGTAATAAATCTTTGCTAGATTTTCTTTTAACACCTTATTTTCAATTGGAATATCATTTTCAATAGTACCAATAGTATTTCCTTGAGCGTTTAAACTGGTTACTAACGTATATAAATACCAATAATTATGAGGTGCTTCAGAAATTGATTCTATACCATAAGACAATGATTCTGGATAGTTTTTATCTAAGAAATAAAGCTTAGCTAACTCATGCGTGACCGCATTGTTGTCTGGCTGTAAACGTCTGCATTCTAATAAATATATAATTGCACGATCATAATTCTGAATACTCTTTTGTTTAAGTCCTTCAAAGAAATTTTCCTGAAACTCATCTGAGTATTCTTCCAAGAAAACTTCTGAACTTTTGGCTACCTTTAAATCGTTTTCTTCTTGAGCATATGTATTTAGTGGAATACAGATGATTCCGCAAGAAACCCATAAAAGAAAACACGCTCTTCTCATAGTACTACTCAATTCCCCTTTTTAGGCGTTTGAAATTTATTTTGTTCCTGTACTACCAAAGCCACCTTCACCCCTAACAGTATCCGATAAAACTGTTACTTGTTCCCATTCTGCTCGTTCATGCTTGGCAATCACCATTTGCGCAATCCGCTCCCCATTCTCAATGATAAATGGCTCGTTGGATAGATTTACTAAAATAACACCTACTTCTCCTCTATAATCCGCATCTATTGTTCCTGGTGCATTAAGTACGGTAATCCCTTTTTTAGCAGCTAAGCCACTTCTTGGTCGTATCTGTGCTTCATAGCCTATTGGAAGTTCTAAAAAAAGACCTGTTTTTACAATGGTCCTTTCTAAGGGTTGTAGTTTAATTAATTCAGATATGTTAGCACGCAAATCCATTCCTGCAGATGCACCCGTTTCGTAATGGGGCAAATCATGTGCCGATTTATTTATTATTTTGATTTTCATCTATTTTAAAAATACTTTTTTAAGGTTGTCCGACTCCAATTTATAAACCAATCCCACAAAAACTAGAAGTAAAACAATACCAACAATTAAATTTCTATCAAAAATATAAAATGACAGTGTTGAAAAAAGGATTGACACTCCTAAATAAAAACCAATTTTTCTAAAATTATATGGAATTGGATAGTACATACGTCCCAGATAAAGAGAAAGTAGCATCATTGTTCCATAGGCTACCAAGGTAGCAACAGCAGACGCCATATAACTAAAATACTGTATTAGGGAAACATTAATGATAATCGTTAAAACAGCTCCAATCATAGAAATATAGGCTCCGAACTTAGTACGATCCGTTACTTTATACCAAACCGATAAATTGTGATAGATTCCTAGAAAAAAGCTAGCTAATAAGATAATGGGCACTACGGGCATTGCATCCCAATACGCTTCATCTCTAACAAAAAGTTCTTTTAAAACATCTGCAAATACTACAACCGCCAACAGAATAATACTCCCTAAAACCACAAAGTAATTTGTAATCTGCGCATAGGCTTTTTGTGGGTTTTTAGTGTCGGAGTGGCTAAAGAAAAAAGGTTCTATTCCCATTCTAAAAGCGGTCGCGAAAAGGGTCATAAAAACAGCTAGTTTAATACACGCTCCGTATTTTCCCACCTCAGCACTGGCAATATCATCTGGCAGTAATCTTTCTAACAAAATCTTGTCCAATACTTCATTAACTGTGAAAGCTATACCCGCTATAAGCACTGGCATAGCGTAACTCATCATACGTTTCCAAAGCGTCAAGTCAAATATATACGGTCTTCTTAAGTACACTGGCAATAAAAGCAATAGAGTTACCCCACTAGCTACCAAATTAGAAATCAATATATAGGATATTTCGTAATCTTCTATATAGATACTGTTAAACACATCCGTGCCTTCTGGGGAAACCAAATCAGGCAAGATGACTAAGAAAAATAGTGTTAAACCAAGATTCAAACAGATATTCAGAATTTTGACTGTGGCGAAACGAACTGGCTTTTCATTAGCCCTTAGCCATACAAAAGGTATAATTGCTAAGGCATCTAAGGCTAATATTCCAAAAACATAACTAATATATTTTAGTTTTATCTCTAGAAGTTGAGATAAGCTGTCTTTAAAAAGAAACCCCACAATCAAAAATGAGAACGTAGTAGCTAAAATGGATATCAAAGAAGTAGTAACTACCTTTTTTCGTTGATCCGTTTCTTTATAGAAACGGAAAAAAGTAGTCTCCATTCCATAAGCCAAGAACACATTGAAAATGGCAAAATAAGCAAATATTACTATTACTTGTCCATAAGATTGCGGTAGCATTACCGCCGTATAGATGGGAACCAGAATAACATTTAGCATTCTGGGCAACACAGTAGCAAGCCCATAAATGGCAGTTTGCTGGAAAAGTTTTTTAAGTGGATTCAATTATATTGGATTGAAGCCATAAAAGTACCTATTTAGGTGCGGTTAACAAAGCTTAGTTTTTCTGAATGCTGTTATGAATCAGTGGTTGCTTTTGTTTTATGTCTGTAATCTTAGTGTATTTTACTTTACCATTGTCGGTATAACTTAAAATTGCTTCTGTTGACTCTAGTTTTAAAGCTACTGCTTCTGCAGAGCCTCCCTTAGAATTTGGAATTCTTGCAACCGCAAATCGCATCCCATCCTTCTCCTGCATTGTAACCGATACTTGCTTACCACGAAAGAAAACCTCATTTAGTTCTATCCTATTTTCCTCACCCATAGTAACTGGAATACTAAGCATCATTCCTTTACCACTTTCTTCTTTTCCTCCAACGTATTCTTGGCAAGAGGCACTTCCCATTTCAAAAGGAGTTTCTGTTTGTAGTTTTTTCTGTGAGGAACAGCTAAAAAGTCCGAATGCCATAATTAAAAGAATGTATTTAAGATTTCTCATGTAAAGAAGTGTTTGGTTTTTGTAAAGATATAAAACATGATGTGAATTAGTTCGTTCATTTTAAAAACGAAATATCCTTTTTCTTTTCAAGTTTCATGATATGAGAACCAAAAGTGATGCCAAGTTCATCATCCAGCATATTTAACCCTGTTGTATTCGTTCTAATTTCTTCATTTCCTGTATAATTTGTTTGGTTATGAAAATGGAAAAAAAGATGAGTAGCATAATGGAAGATACAATGATATATGTATAAAATCCAGTGGATAACGTAGCTTTAAAAAGAGGTAAAAGTATTAGAAAACCACTAACGTAGGTAAGTAAGATTAATGGCGTCCATAGAAAATGTACAAATTTTCTATCGGTATAATATCCTATTAATTCATTTCTAAAATCGGCTCTATTTGATAGTGTGTTCATCTTGTTAAGTTTTCTCATACTCCATATTTCTAACAGCATACGCACTAACAAACTTCCAATCATAAAAGAAATTCCTAAGATGACTTGTTGATTGTTATAGCCCGATATATAAAAGAAAAAACCGATAAGTATAATAACTGTGATGCTTAATATTACGTTGCTTACTCGTTGTTTATTTTTAATTTCTCGTAAGGCAGTCAATAGGTTTTGAAACCCTTGCTCTGTGGGCTCTATTTTAGATTGATTTTTCCAGTCGGATTGTAATTCTTCAAAATTATTCATTGGATACACATTTTGTTAATTGATTTTTAATTCGATGTATTCTCGTTCGAATAGCATCGTGTTTAATTCCTATAATATCAGATATCTCATGTTGTGGAAGCCCTTCAAGAACAAGTAGAATAATAGCTCTATTTGTTTCTGATAACATTTTAATACATGCATATAATCGAGCTAACTGGTTTTCTCTATCTGCATTTGAATGCTCTTCAATGATATCAGGTACATCAACTAACCCAATTGTTCTCGAGTTTTTCTTCTTAGTTCTTAATTTAGAAAGGCAGGTGTTCACACTTATCCTATAAATCCAAGTGCTAATATTACTTTCACTTCTAAAATTTTCTAAGTTTTCCCAAATCTTTATAAATATCTCTTGGCTTAAGTCTTTAGCTAAATCTTCATCGCCTGCCACATAACCAAGGCATAAACGCATCACTTTTGGATAGTGCGCTTTATACAGTTGTTTATATCTGTTGTCTATTTTATTCATTATTTAGCCATAGTATGCATTAATTTTTCCTGAAACCATTCAGGGCTATCATACATAATAAAATGAGCGGCATCGGCTGCGAATTCAATCTCGTAGTCCTTTAGATTTTTATATTGTTTGGAATACGTGCTTTTAGCCATTTCAAGGCCGTAAGGCTGTGCTGCTGCTAAAATACTTACCGGAATATTGATTTTACTAATTTCTTCCCTTAAATCAAGTTTCAATAAGTCTGTATAGCCATATACATAGGTTTCTCTATCTGCTTCAACCATCCATTCTTTTATTTGCTGCTGCTTTTCTTTATTCAAAGACATGCCCGTGGCCATTTGTGTAGCCATAGCCTCAAACGAAGTATCATCCATTGCTAGCATTTGTTTATTCCATGGGCTATCATATAGCAGGGTTTCACTATTAAAATCTGGAATCATGAGCGCTCCTGTTGCAGGCAAAGCATCCACTACTATTATTTTTGAGTAGAAGTGTTCTTCCTCTGTAGCCAACCAAAGACCCAAAGTACCACCCAAACTATGACCAATCACAATAGTGTTTCTTAAATTATTATCTTTTACATAGGCCTCCACGCTATTTTTTATTTTGTGAAACCAAGGTTTTACTATAGGCTCAACATCTCCAAACCCAGCAAAAGTAAATACATGACACTCATAATTTTTTGAAAGTTCAGCAACCGTATCTTCCCAAACAGCTCCGGTACAAGTAAAACCAGGAAATAGTAATACGGGTTGTCCTGTTCCTTTTATGGTAACTTTAAATGGATAGTCTTGAGCATTGATTGCTATGCTAGTAATAAATAGTAGAATTAAATGAATTGGTTTTAACGCTTTCATAATATGTATTGTTAAGGATTTTCCTTTTAGATACATTTTCCTGAAAATGTTACGTTTCCAAATAAAAAAATTATTATCTGCTGATTTATTGCCCAGTAAGGCGTTTGATTAACTCAATAAACTTTTGAATTCTATGAGATTATTTCCATTTCATCGTCAGAAAAATTCATTCTTCTCATAGCTAAGGAAGCTAAAAACAAAGCAACTAAAAGGAACAGAGCTGCTAACGCATAAGGAGCACCTGGAAAATAAATTTTTCCTTCAGGACGGATAAAGAAATAGAAAACTGGAGAGAATATTAATTGACCAAAAATAGCAGTAACACTTACTAAACCTGTAATGGCTCCTTGTAAGTTGCCCTGTTCCTTTTCTGATACTTGATTTGATATTATACCTTGTATAGTGGGACCAGCTATACCTCCAAAAGCATAGGGAATAAGAAAAGCATAAAGCATCCATGGCTCTTCTGCTAATGAAAATAAAAACATACCAACTGTCCACAATAAAAAACCAGCTATTACTACTGTTTTTCGCCCAAATTTCTTGACTACAATCCCTACTAGAAACCCTTGAGCTATGGCTACTAACAAACCAACCACCATTAAGGATACTCCAATATCTCTAGGGCTCCAGTTATAGCGTTCTATACCATAATATGACCATGTGGAAGGCAATGCTTGTCCTGCTAGATTGGCCAAAAAGAAAGCAGCTATTAATAATAGGACACCTTTATAGTTTCGAAGACTAACTAATGAGACTCCGGGAATCATCTTTACAAAATTTATTGGTCTTCTATTCTCGACTGCCAGTGATTCTGGAACAAAGAACCAACCGAATAAAAAGTTAGCAAAAGTTAATCCTGCAGCAATATAAAAAGGCAGTCTTATATCTATTTCTCCAAAAAAACCACCTATACCTGGACCTATGATAAAACCCAGTCCAAAAGCTGCACCTATAAGTCCAAAGTTCTTAGCTTTTTCTTGTTTTGTGCTAATATCTGCAATATATGCGGAGGCTACAGTAAAGCTAGCTCCTGTTATACCAGCTAGAAACCTTCCCAAAAACAACCAAGTAATAGTTGGAGCCCAAGCATGTATTAGATAATCTATACTTAAACCCAATAATGCGATTAAAAGAATAGGTCTTCTTCCAAACCTATCTGAAATTTCTCCTAATACTGGTGAAAATAAGAACTGCATACCAGCAAAAGCAGTCGTTAGCCACATACCGTATATAACTGCCATGTGTGTTCCTTCGCCGGTTAATTCCATAATTAGCTCAGGTATAATAGGCAGGATAATGCCTATACCTATAACATCAACAAGTATGGTAATAAATATAAATAGTAAGGCGGTTTTTTTTGCTTTCATGTGTTACGCAAAAATCGATTAAAAAAAGGGAAGGGAAATGATGAAAAACAAAAAACCTCACAGGATTGTGAGGTTCTATTTAATCTTTTAGTAAACGATTCCTTCTACTGCGCTTAGGATGACATTCTACTTAGTTATTTAGCGCCTCGGCACCACCCACAATTTCTAAAATTTCGTTTGTAATAGCAGCTTGTCTTGCTTTGTTGTATGTAAGCTTCAACTGGTCTCTTAACTCCGTTGCGTTATCCGTTGCCTTGTGCATGGCTGTCATACGAGCGCCATGTTCACTAGCAAAAGAATCACGAATTCCCTTATACAATTGTGTTTTTAAGGATTTAGGAATCAATTGTTCAATGATTTCCAGCTTAGATGGCTCAAAAGTGTAATCTGTACTTATATTTTCATCACCAACCATAGGAACTATAGGTAAGAACTGCTCCGTCATTACAAGTTGGGTTGCCGCATTTTTAAACTTATTATATACAACTTCAATACGGTCATAGGAGCCATTTGTAAATTGCTCCATTAAACTTTCTGCAATTACTGCTACATTATCAAATGTAAGGTCATCATAAACACTACTATGGTTTGCTAGTACTGTATATCGTTTTCCTAAATAATCACTCGCTTTTTTACCAACAACAACAAAATCTACTTGCTTTCCGATGTGAAAATCTTCTGCCAAGTATACACACTGTTTAAGGATGTTTGTATTAAAAGCACCACACAAACCTCTGTTAGAGGTAATTGCTACTACCAATACTTTATTCACTACCCTATTATCTGCAAATTTACTACCAGAGTCAGCATCCATACTTGCACTAAGTGCTTGCAATAATTCCGTTAGCTTATTAGCATAAGGCCTCATTGCCGTAATAGCGTCTTGAGCCTTCTTCAATTTAGCAGCAGAAACCATTTTCATGGCGCTGGTAATCTGCATAGTGGAAGAAACCGATGCTATCCTATTTCGTATTTCCTTTAAATTAGCCATTTTTCTATAGTATTAAATACTAAGTAAAAAGTATAAAGAGCTGTTTGCCTTATACTTTTTACTTAAAACTATGCTTTACTTTACGTATTTCGCTGAAAGCTCCTTACAAACTGACGTTAACGTATCCGTAACTTCATCCGTAAGTTTACCTGATTTAAGCGTGTCTAAAATACCTCTATGTTTAGCATTCAAGAACTCTATATAATCTCTTTCAAATTCCTTTACTTTCTCTACAGGAACATTTTTTAACAAATTCTTAGAACCTGCATAAATGATTGCTACCTGATCTTCTACAGTAAACGGATCGTTTTGCGCTTGCTTTAATATTTCTACGTTTCTACGTCCCTTTTCAATTACGTTCAAGGTAGCAGCATCTAAATCTGAACCAAACTTAGCAAAAGCTTCCAATTCACGGAACTGCGCTTGATCCAATTTAAGTGTGCCGGCTACTTTTTTCATAGCCTTGATCTGAGCGTTACCTCCAACACGAGATACTGAAATACCTACGTTAATTGCAGGACGAACCCCTTGGTTAAATAAATCTTGTTCTAAGAAAATCTGACCATCCGTAATAGAAATCACGTTTGTTGGAATATATGCTGATACATCACCTGCCTGAGTTTCAATAATTGGCAATGCAGTTAATGAACCTCCACCTTTTACTATTGGTTTTAAAACATCTGGCAAATCGTTCATCTCTTTAGCAATAGCATCATTGTTGATTACTTTTGCAGCACGCTCTAATAATCTAGAGTGTAAGTAGAAAACATCTCCAGGATATGCTTCACGTCCCGGTGGTCTTCTTAATAATAAAGAAACCTCACGATACGCAACAGCTTGCTTAGATAAATCATCATATATAATAAGCGCTGGACGACCAGTATCTCTAAAGTACTCTCCAATAGATGCACCAGCAAACGGAGCATATACCTGCATTGGTGCAGGATCAGATGCATTAGCAGCTACTATAGTGGTGTATGCCATTGCTCCTTTATCTTCCAATACCTGAGCAATTCCAGCAACTGTAGATGCTTTCTGTCCAATTGCAACATATATACAATATACTGGCTCACCAGCATCGTAAAATTCTTTTTGATTCAAAATGGTATCAATACAAACGGTGGTCTTACCTGTTTGACGGTCACCAATAACCAATTCTCGCTGTCCTCTACCTACAGGAATCATAGCATCAATTGCTTTAATCCCAGTTTGCAAAGGTTCCGTAACTGGTTCTCTAAAAATTACCCCTGGTGCCTTACGCTCCAATGGCATTTCATACGTTTTACCAGAAATAGGTCCTTTACCATCTATAGGTTGTCCTAAAGTATCTACAACTCTTCCTACAATTCCTTCACCAACGTTGATCGATGCGATACGTTGTGTTCGCTTCACTGTAGTACCTTCTCCGATTGCTCTAGAGTGACCCAATAAAACTACACCGACATTATCTTCTTCCAGGTTTAAAACTATTCCTTCCAAACCACCTTCGAATTCTACCAATTCTCCATATTGCACGTTGGCCAAACCAAAGACCCTAGCGATACCATCACCTACCTGCAATACTGTTCCTACTTCATCCAAAGTAGCGGTTGCATCAAAACCTGATAATTGTTGCTTTAAAATTGCTGATACCTCAGCGGCTTTTACTCCTGCCATTTTTCTAAGACGTTAAATGTTAGACGTTAGACATTGTATGCCTATTGGTCTTACTAATTTATTATAGACTATTTGTAAATTCTCTTTTTAAATTGTTCAATTTGTTTGCGATACTAGCATCATACTGTAAATCACCAACTCTTAGAACAAATCCACCGATGATACTCTCATCGACTGTATTCTCTATAGTAACTTCATTACCAGTAATGGTAGTTACTTGCTTTAAAATCTTTTTTTCCATAGCAGCATCCATGGGAACGGCAGTAGTAACATACGCTACGTCCTTTCCTTTTTGTTGCTCGTTTAAAATAATGAATTTTAAAGCTACTTCGTTTAAGATAGCTACTCTTTTATTGTCTACTAGCATTCCAATCAATCCTTCTGAAATGGTGTGACTGCCTTTAAAGATTTTTAGAAGAATATCCTTTTTCTTCGCACCTGATATTACTGGACTAGCTAACATTTGGCGTAGCTCATCACTATCTGAAACTGTAGCGATAACAGAACGCATATCCTTCTCAACTGCTTCTGTAGCCTTTTTATCTACTGCTAAATCCAAGATAGCCTTGGCGTAACGTATTGCTGCTCTAGATTCGCTCATGCTTTCTTACTTCAATTTGATGTCACCCAACAACTCGTCAACCAATTTTAATTGCTTGTCCTTATTGGAAAGTTCTTGCTTAATAACCTTTTCAGCTATAGCAACGGATAACTCGGCAACTTGACTTTTTATATCAGCCATTGCTGCTTTCTTTTCGCTTTCAATAGCAGCTTGGGCCTGTAAGACGATTTTATCACCTTCAATTTTTGCCTGTTCCTTAGAATCTGCAATCAACTTATCTTTTATCTCTCTAGCTTCTTTTAACATTGCCTCGCGCTCTGCACGTGCTTCCTTTAAAAGTTTGTCGTTATCTGCCTGAAGGTTTTGCATTTCCTT
>CALHVP010000075.1 GCA_938038975.1 uncultured Maribacter sp.
CTTTAACTTAGGAATAAAGGTGATTAAAGTATCTACTTTATAAACCTCATTTAAATCTTGATTTAAGACGACGTTAAGATCTCTTTTGGCGTTTGCCAATTGTTGGTTTGTATTCAATAAGTTAATGCTGTCGTTAGTTACATCTACCTGGGCATTTAAAATATCTAATTTTGTACTTTGCCCGTATTCAAATCCATATTCTGCCCTTGTTATACGTTGTTTGGAAATTTCCAAAGCTTGCTGCTGAACATTCTTATTCTCGGTTAACCTAGCAATTTCAAAATACACACTAAACATCTGTATCATGGTGTTCTCTATGGTTTCCCTAGCTTGAAGGCTACTTAGTTGATACTGCTCCTTTAAACTTTTAAACGTGTAAAACCTGCCTAAGCCGTCGAACAAAGTGTAGTTTGCTGTTAAGCCTGCATTGTACCTTTGTGCTTCTGCCTTATACAAACTAGCATCTGACCTAGGAACAGCGTTACCGGTATCTGGATCTGTAGTAAACTGTCCTGGGAATTCAAAAGTAGAATCATCTCTTTGATAGTTTGCGCCAGCATTTCCAGTTAAAGTGGGTAGAAATCCAGAATTTAATACACTCTTATTATTTTCTGCAATTTCTACTTGATTCTTTGCTACTTGAATTCCAAAATTATCTTCCAAGGCTTTTGCAACTGCATCTTCTTTGGATAATAATTCCTCTTGTACCATTAGTGTCATTAATGGGATTAAAAAAAGTATGGGGAATAATTTTGATTTTATCATTCTACTATTGTTCCTTCTAATTCTATATTAACTTCAGCGCCGTTAGCTAAGGTATTGGTTGCATGTGAATTTTTACCTTCCAAATGCTCCCCTTCCACTTTCTCTTTTATGGCACGTTCTACTTCTTCATTAGTTATCAGATACCCAGAACCAAATAAACCACTCTTGGATTTTAAAATATTACCAAACGACAAAAACAACGGTAATAATAACAGTGTTAACACGGTAGCAATACCTATCCCGTAGGCAATTGAAATAGCCATAGGCTTTAAAAACTGCGCCTGTCTACTAGTTTCTAGCATCAAAGGTGCTAAACCTGCTATTGTGGTAATAGAGGTTAGGAAAATGGCTCTAAATCTTGAACGACCTGCCTCAAAAATGGCAGCATCAAAGGTCATTCCTTCCTTCAAGTTCGTATTAAATTTACCAATAAGCACCAAGCCATCATTTACCATTATCCCAATAAGTGCTATGATACCTAAAAGAGATAAAACATTAATAGGAAAGTCATGAATCCAATGCCCCCAAGCCACAGCTGTTAAACTAAATGGTACTAGTAAAAGCAAGAGTAATGGTTGACTAAAACTTCTAAACGTAAAAGCAATAGTAATGTAGATGAGGAAGAGTACAGATAACCCTACAACTTTAAGTGAGCCGGTTAATTTATCCACCTCTCTATTTTGCCCCTCATAAGAAGGAGTAACTGTAGGGTACTTAGATAATATTTCTGGTAAGATGACATTTTGCACTTCTGCCATGATATCTGTAGGACTATCTTTTGGATTTTTTAAATCTGCAGATACCTGAATTTCTCGTCTTCCCTCAAGTCTATTTATTGCTACATCACCCCGCTCAATAGTGTAAGATGCAATCTCCTTTAAAGGCACCTTACTGCCGCTTGGGGTTAAGATGCGCATTTGATCCAAATCAGCAATAGAAGAGCGATTCTCCCTATCATATCTAACCCAAACCCGAATTTCATCTTGTGAACGTTGAAACCTTTGCGCCTGGGTTCCAAAAAAACCAGCACGCACTTGATTCATGACGTTTCTTAGATCTAAACCTAAGAGATATGCGTTCTCACGTAATTCCAACCTAATTTCCTTGATTCCTGCAGGGTCATTATCCGCTATATCCTTTAAGGCTGCATTGTTCTCTAGAGCAGTTTTAAGCTCTTTTTTTGCGGCTTTTAGTTCTGTTATATTGTTGCCTAATAAAGAGACCGATACTGGTGAACCGCCAAAGTTACCACCAGAGCCATAGATTAAGCTTTCTACGCCTACAACAGGACCTACGAGCTCCTGTAGCCTTCCTGTAACCATATCAGACGCTATTGCATCTGGCCTTTCTTCACCAGGTAATAAATTTATAGTTAAGGTGGCTGTAGCAGAACCTGGTCCTGCTCTTCTAATCATATTTTCAAAAAGTACTTTATCTGTTCCTTTTAAATATTTCTCTGTTAATTCCTTGTTTACTATATCTGCCTTTGTTTCGATTAAACTAATAATTGAATCTGTAATCTTTTCATTAGTTCCATTGGGCATTTGCAATTCTACCTGAACTCTATCACTTGCAATCCTAGGGAAGAATGCAGTTCTTATGATTCCGCCTCCTACAGAACCAAACGTTAAAATAAGAGCAGCAGCAAAAAAACTAAAGGTTAAAATCTTGTTCCGCATTGCGAATATTAAAGCAGGACTATACAGCTTATCTCTCATCCAAGACATGAACTTATCCCCAGACTCATTTATGACTCTTAGCTTTGCGAATGCTTTAGAAAAACCAGATTTTGGTGTCTTATCTACTGGTTGTAGGGCTTTAGAATGCGCCAAGTGAGCTGGTAATATAATCAAGGCCTCTACTAAGGATACTACAAGAGTTAGTATAACGATTACTGAAACTTCTCCAAAAAACTCTCCAATTCTACTATCTAAGAAAAGGAAAATAGAAAATGCTAAAATCGTAGTTATAATCGCAGAAATAATGGGAGGCAATACCTCCATGGTCCCATCAACAGCAGCTTGCACTGGAGTCTTTCCTTTTTCATAATGCTGATAAATATTTTCAGCAATTACAATACCATCATCTACCAAAATTCCAATAACAATGATCATTCCAAATAGCGATAATACATTAATGGTAACATCAAAATACCCTGCAAAAACAAACATTCCTAAAAAAGCTACCGGTAACCCAAATGCTACCCAAAAAGCAAGTCTTGTATTAAGAAAAAGTGAGAGAAATAGAAGTACGAGGAGCATCCCTACGATAGCATTCTCAGTAAGCAAGGCAGTACGCTGTACCAGCGTAGTAGAAAGATCTGAAACTACATCTAACTTTACATTATTATATTTCTCATTAAACTCATCTACATACCCTTTTACTTTTTCTGCTGAACTAACTAAATCCTCCGTATTAGTGCTAGTGATAGTAGTATTTACAGATAGATTACCATTAAAATAGGAAGCATCAGGGGTTTCTGCAAAACGGTCTCTAATTTTAGCAACGTCCTTTAGTCTTATGGTACTACCAGAAGCATCTGCCCTTACAATGAGGTTAGAGAGTTCATCACCATAATAAGACCTGTTATTAGCTCGTATTAAGTATTCTTCTGCATCTGTCTTAATATTGCCACCTGTAACCAAAATATTGGCGTTAGCTACGGCCTGTGCAACTTCAGTAAAAGAAATCCCATAAGCTAACAGGTCATTCTCATCAACAGCAATCTCTATCTCTTCTTGTGGATACCCAGAAACTGAGATTTGAGAAATACCATCTATAGCACGTAAATCATTTTCTATCTGCCTTCCAACATTTTTTAAAGTTGCTAAGGGAATGTCTTCACCAGATATGGCAAAACTGATCGTTTGTCTAACAGATTGAAGCTTTGAGACAACTAAAGGTTCCATACCTGTTGGAAAGGTCGGCACACGGTCAACCGCATTTTTAACCTCCAAAAGCATAAAATCTATATCTCTTCCTTTTTCTATCTCTACATTTATACTACCGCTATTTTCTCTTGAGGTAGATGTAACCCTATCTACGCCTTCTAAACCTTTTAAATTATCTTCTATCTTTAATACGATGCCTTCTTCTACTTCTTGAGGCGACGCTCCAGGATACGCAATGCTGATAGATACATTTTTAGAATCTGTAAGCGGGAAAAAGGAAGATTTTAAGGATGTTGCACCAACAATTCCAAAAATTGCAAACGCGATAATAATTACATTAACGGCAACATGATAGCGTATAAAATACTCAATAATCTTTCGCATTATCCTTCCGTTTTATCCTGTTTGTTGGTATATATTTTCACGGCCATTCCTGTGTAAGCACCAATAAGTGGTTTTGACATTATGGTAGTTCCATTTGGCACATCTTTAAGTACCACGCTTTTATCCGAAAAATAAACAGGATTTACATTTATGATATCCAAAACGGAGTCCCGTACTACAAAAATCCTATTCCCTTCCAAAAGAAGGTTACGGTCTATCTGTATGGCATTATTTTCGTTTTTTGCATCTAGATTAGCCTCCAAATACATTCCCTCTTTCAAGTTTGTATCTGCAACCTCTATAAAAGCTTTTATGGTTTGCGTTGCTTGGTCCACTCGACCATTGATTCTAGACACTCTTCCTTTATAAATTTTAGAATCATCCAAAGTAGTTAAATCAACACTCTCACCTACCTTCAATAAATCCGAATAACTTTTACTAACTGAAACCTCTAGTTCATAAACTCCCGGGTTAATATACTCACCCAACTTTTGTCCTACTCGAACTAAAGTACCTTCTGTCACAGATGCCTCGGTAAGAATACCTGCAAAAGGTGCTGTAATTCTATACTTAGAAAGTCGTTGTTCTAAATTCTTAACATTGTAATAACTTGTAAGGATACCGCGACCAGAAACAAAAAAGCGTTCTTTCTCTGAAAGCATTTCTGGCAATGCAGGTGTTCCTTTAGACATATCAAACCCCTTTAAATATTTTTGCCATTTTGGAAATACTTCCGGATAATCTAATCGCAAATCTGGCATTATAGATGTTAGTTCATTATACAGATTGCTTTTTGCCGATTGCACGCTTGCTGCGTACTCAGCCGCATCAATATAAATAATAGTTTCACCACGGTTGTATTTTTGCCCTTCCTTAAAGAGCTTACTCCCGCGTTTGAATACACCTTGAACCTCTGCAAAAAGTTCTACTTTTTGTTTGGCATTTAAATTTCCATTAGCCGCTACTACGATAGGTATAGTGCCATTCTCTATGACTTCAGTAAAAACTGTTTTCACAACCTTGCTTGCCTTTGGTCTAAAACTTTTCTTACTATCCACAATTTTTTTTGCCATAAAAAAAGACCCTACGATAAGTAGAATACCTAAAATGGATAAAATAATATTTCTCATACTGGACTGGTTATTTTAATTCTATACTTGTTTTAAAATTACTTTGTATTTTCTTTAAATTCTCTATCATTAGCTGTTTGTGATCGGCAGCCATTCCATCTTCCATAATATCTATCACGTTTTGAATAACAGGCCTTGTTCTATCAAACACTTCAACTCCTTCCGGTGTAATAAAAACTCCCTTATTTCTCTTATCCTCAGTACTCTGAACACGTACTATATATTTTTTGCTTTCCATTTTGGTAAGCAATCGTGCCAATGAAGATTTATCTCTAAAAGTTAAAGAAGCAAGCTCATTTTGATTAACGCCGTCTTGCTCTTGGAGCTTTTTAAGAACAATCATCTGCTCCTTAGTAAGGTCAATGTTATGTGTATCAAAAGCTTCTTGTAAATGATAGTCTACTAATTTAACAGTTCTACCTAACCATGGACCTATGGAAGTTTCAAAATCGGGTTGGTTAGCAGTCTTTGACACCGTGTAAAACTACTAAAAATCACATTGGTTGCACATGCAACCAATGTTAAAATAATCTTAAAAACATTTACTGATTACGAAGTATGATTGGACAAAAAAAGAGGTTCCAAATTGGAACCTCTTTTTAAAATTTTATTTAGCATTGCCGCTCATTAGTCTACATCTTCAAACCTAGTATCTACTATACGTGTTCGTGATTTGTTATCCCCTCCTAATTTTATGTTCAAGAATATATCATCACTATCAAATGTAGCCAAGCCTTCTGCTCTTAAATTTAACAAGGATTTTAAAGAACCAAAATTATTTCCTTGAAGCTGAACTAATTTCAATTGCGACAAACTTGCTACACTTTCTGGAAGTTTACCTTCAAATCTATTATAAGATAACACTAAGTCCTTTAGATTTTTTAAATTACCTAAATCTGCAGTAATAATTCCACTTAATTTATTGCCAAATAACTCTAGACTCTCAAGCTCGCTTAAGCCAGCTATGGACTCAGGTAGCTCTCCGTTAAAATAATTACTAGATAAATTTAAAACTTTTAATTGTGAAGCTTCGCCAATGCCTTCTGGAATAGTGCCTTCTAATAAATTATTAAAAAGAGAGAGTTCTTTTAAACTTTTTGCATTTTTAAAACTCTTAGGAAGTACTCCAGATAAACTATTCATTTCTAGTTTCAATTTTTCTAAATAATGTAATTGAACCAAAGAAATGGGGATAGGCCCTGTTAACTTATTAAAGGCTAAATTCAAAACTCTTAACTTACTTAGGTCACCTAACGAACTAGGAATAACACCTTCTAAACCATTTTGATGTAGGTCTATTTCAACTATATGGCCGTCTTCTACCAAAACACCATGCCAAGTATCTATTTTTTTACTTAAGTCCCACTTTGCAATCCACTGATCACCTTTTGTAGCTTTATAAAACTCCTCAAGTATCTGTTTTTCTTGCTTATTTACATTAGCATTCATAACAACAGATATAAAAAACAAAAATACAATCGGGAAAAATTTTAGAATTTTTTTCATTACCTATTTAGATTAAATACACGATTTTAAGTTAGATAACTATAGCTACAAAACAACCAGTGAGATAAATCTTACCTAATACTAACGCACAACTTACTACTTTATGATATTTTGTAAGCTTTTTCTAACAAAAGAAGAGATGCTATAAACATCTCTTCTTTAACCAAACTAACTAAAAAAATGTAAACCACTAATTAATCTTCAATATCTTCGAACTTCGTATCTGCCATTCTAGACTTACTAAAATTAATATCTTTAAACTGTATTTTTCTATCCTCTCTATCGTAATCGAATACTAAAAACTCACGTTCGTTAAGCATCTCTAAATTTTTGAAAGACGAAAACTTATTATTTTGAATTTGAAATACTTTTAAACTGGCTAGCTGATCAAAACCAGCAGGGATTTCTCCATCTAACGCATTATTAGCTAAAACAAGTTCTTTTAAGTTCTTTAAATTACCCATAGCCACGGGAATTGAACCGTCTAAGCTATTTTCAAATAGACCTAAAGTTTCTAGATGTCCTAGCTCTCCTAAGGAACTAGGAATGTTACCTTTAAAACTGTTACTAGAAAGGTTTAATATTTTTAAATTTTTTATTTTACCAATACTTTCTGGTATACTTCCAGATATAAAATTATTGAATACTGAAAACTCTTGTAAGGATATCATATCACCAATATTAGCAGGAAGTTCTCCCTTAATACGATTCATTTCCAATTTCAACACTTTTAAATTTGTAAGATTTGCTAACGTTTTCGGAAACTCCCCAGTAATTGAATTGAAAGCTAAGTTTAATGTTCTAAGATTTTCCAAGTCACCTATTGCTTCAGGAATAACACCCATTAGGTTATTACGAAATAATTGTAAACCTACTACCTTGTCACCTACCACTTCTACCCCGTACCATTCCGAAACAGGTTTGGTCGTGTCCCACTTTTTTATCCAATGATTTCCGTTCGTATTTTCATGAAAATCCAACAGGGCACTTTTCTCCTTTTTGGAGACTTCTGCCTGAGACAGATGTGTTACAAATAATGTTACAAATAAAAGTGAGTATAGTTTGTTCATTTGATATTGATTTATTGAGTCTTAAGAATTCTATCGCAATTCATAAAAATAAGAATTGTCCTACAAATTTGAACTTATAACGCCAAAACATCAAATATTATCGTTGAAGAGGAGCACTTTGTTGTGAAATGACTGTTTTATGTGGTGTACAGCACTTAAACGTATGTGACAACCTAAGGTGCAAAGGTCTCAATCTTGGAAGAAAGACGTTCCCAGTCACTCATTAATTTTTCTAATTCATCCTTTTTGGATTGATACGCATCAAAGAAGTTAGGTTTTGCAATCGTACCATCATAATCCATAAGGAGGTCATGATCAATAGTTTTAATTTCCTTTTCTAAGGCACCTATTTTGCTTTCTACTGTACTTAATTGATTCTTTAAGCTTTTGATTTTTTTTTGATCTTGGAAGGACGTATTTTTCTTTTCTACCTTTTGCTCAACACGTTTCTCTTGCTTCTTTTCAATAGCTCTAAAATCTTCTGCTTTTCTTTGCTGTAAATAAAATTCTACATCACCAAGATATTCCTTTATTACATGGTTCTTAAACTCATAAACCTTATTTGTTAGACCTTGTAAAAAATCTCTATCATGCGAAACCAATATCAAGGTACCTTCAAAATTCTCACAAGCTTGTTTTAGCACATTTTTAGACTTAATATCCAAGTGATTGGTAGGCTCATCCATTACCAAAACATTAAAAGGTTGCAATAACATTTTAGCGAGAGCTAAACGATTACGTTCTCCACCTGAAAGTACTTTTACATACTTCTCTACCTCATCTCCTCTAAATAAAAAGGACCCTAGAATATCTCTAACCTTACTTCTATTAGTTTCGTTAGCAGCATCTATCATCGTATCCAGAACTGTTTTACTCCCGTCTAGGTATTCTGCTTGATTCTGAGCAAAGTATCCTATTTGAACATTATGGCCCAATTTTAAATGCCCTTCATGTTCTAATTCTCCCACGATAATTTTAGCTAGCGTAGATTTACCTTGTCCGTTCTGGCCTACAAAAGCTGTTTTACTATCTCTTTCTATCAATAAATTTATACCGTTCAGAACCTCCTTTGATCCATAATTTTTTGAAAGATTCTCTATCTCTACTACTACCTTTCCTGGGGTAACAGAAATCGGGAACCTCAGATTCATTACGCTATTATCATCCTCATCTACCTCAATCCGTTCTATTTTATCTAATTTCTTAATAAGCGACTGTGCCATGGAAGCCTTTGTAGACTTTGCTCTAAACTTTTCTATAAGACGTTCTGCTTGTTGAATTTCTTTTTCTTGATTTTTCTGAGCACTTAATTGTTGTTGTTTAATTTCATTACGAAGCACTAAATACTGTGTATATGGCTTATTATAGTCATAAATACGCCCTAATGAAATTTCAATTGTTCTGTTAGTAACATTATCCAAAAACATTTTATCATGCGATACTATAACTACTGCTCCCGTGTAATTGTTTAAGAATTGTTCAAACCAAATAATAGACTCTATATCCAAGTGATTCGTTGGCTCATCCAATAGCAACACATCATTACTTTGAAGCAAAAGTTTGGCTAGCTCTATACGCATACGCCATCCACCAGAAAAAGTTTCAGTTTTCTTATCAAAATCTTCCCTGTCAAATCCAAGTCCTTGTAAAATCTTCTCAGTTTCCCCTTGATAATTATATCCTCCTAATATCTCATAATGATGACTAACATCACTCAAATCTATAATTAACTGATTATATCCTTCGCTTTCATAATCCGTACGTTCCGCTAATTGATGATTTATCTCATCTATTTTAACTTCTAGTTTTTTAATTTCTTCAAAAGCTTGGTATGCCTCTTCTAAAACAGTTCTTCCCAACTGAAATTCTATATCCTGTCTAAGGAATCCTATTGTAATATCCTTCTCAATAGCAATGGTACCTGTATCCAATGCCATATCCTTAGATAGTAACTTTAATAAGGTAGATTTACCAGCCCCGTTCTTTCCTACTAATCCTACTCGATTACCACCATTTAGGCGGAAGGATATTTCCTCAAATAAATATTCTCCACCAAATGAAACGGAAAGGTTGTGTATGTTAAGCATTTACTATTTTTATTTAACTGATTTCTATGGGTATGTTCCCTTTAATTAATAGATTTATTTAAACCTATCCTACTATCCGCATCAATGCTATAAAACTATGTTATAAATCAATTTTTACAATAAATGTAAAAAAGGTATTGACACGTTAATCTCTACCTTTATCAAAAGTTTTGCAAATGTTAAAAAAAGGAAACAAACTCTACAGTATTTTAACAGGAAGTTGCCCCAGATGTCATGAAGAAAGCATGTATTTGGAAAAAAACCCGTATCAATTGAGCAAAATTTACAAAATGGCAGAAAGATGCGGTCATTGCAACCTAAAATATAAAATAGAGCCTTCTTTCTTTTATGGTGCCATGTATGTTAGTTATGGTGTAGGAATCGCTTTTGCAATTGCTGCCTTTGTAATCGCAAAACTGCTAATTAAAACTTCGCTTATAAACACTTTTATTAGCATCATTATTACCTTAATTGTCTTTATGCCAATTATAATGAGACTGTCTAGAAATATATGGATTAATCTATTTATAAGGTTTAATGCTAAAGCAATTCAAAACAACACTAATTAGCTTTATAATCTGAAATATACCTACTACAATTAATTTCTGATGAAAGTGCTATACCCTGCTCTATATATTCGAAAAGTTGCAGTGCTGCCCAAGGTGCTATCATTACACCATGAGAGCCATAACCGTTAAGCACAAATAAATTTTCATGTATTGGATGTTGTCCCACCAATGGCTTTCTATCTTTCACAGTGGGTCTAATTCCTGCTTCATGACCAACAACTTCATAAGAACAATCTAATACATCATCTAGTTTTCTAAGAAGTTCAATTTTTGCTTTTTTTGTTGGTAACATAGAAGCTGTATCACGATCATAATTTGCACCTACTTTATAGAGATTATCACCCATTGGTATTACAAAAAGAGAAGATTTTATGGCGTTCTCTTCCTTTAAATTAGCTGCTCTAATAATGAGATATTCGCCTTTAGAGCCTTGCATTGGTAAGTAATTAAAAAATGGGTTTTGCTTTAAACCAAAACCTTCCGCAAAGATGATACGCTTTGCTTCGAAACCTTTGTAAACAACATGAGTTTTCATATCCTCAAGATCTTTATGTGAAAAAGACTCTGATACTAAGCTATTGGTTCTTTGAAGAAATTCTACATAACTATTTAGATATAGCACGGTATCCAGCCGTTTAGCATGCATTACATTCCCAAAATCAAAGGGTGCTTTTAATGAAACATTCTTATTTCTTACTAGAACTGGAGACAAGTACTCCTTTAATCCTTGTTTATCAGCGGCTTCAAACCACATATTCTGCTCCTCAATAGAAGCAAATCTTCTATAAACAGATAAATCACTAATTAATTTTTGTTGTAATACTTCGCCAACAGCATTATAAAAAGAATTAGCTATCGGAATAAGTACAGGTGAATTCCATGCTAGTGTAAATCGTTTAAGAATTACTGGGTTGGATAATCCACCAGCAACCATAGAAGAAGTTTGCGAATTATCATCAAACACAACGAAAGACTTATTATGTTGTCTAAGTGTTTCGCAAAACGCAGTACCGGAAAGACCTAGGCCTACCACAATATAATCTAACATTATACAAAGGTAGGAAATTGCATATCTACTAAACAGTTGGAACACTAATTAATAAACAACAAAAACGCCCTAACAAATGTTAGGGCGTTTTGATATTATAGAATTGGAATTATTCTGACCTAATAGGCCCACATATCTTGTTCTCTATCTCTAATTACTTCTTTAATACGTTTAGACTCTAATAGCTGGAAAAGTGCGTTATCTGCGATGTAATCACTAACCTTACGGTCACCATGAACATTATCCTCTTTATAAATAACAGCATTAAACCTTCTTGCATTCAATAACATATCAAAAGAAATAGGTTGAGCAGAATTACGTTGGTTAAAGACTTTAGCCTCATGTAAAACCTCACGTGCATCTGGATACCAAACCCAGAAAAGTTCTACCATATCCGGATTATCATCGTCCATGAAATTAACATCCGGTGCAACCGGTGCAATACCTAAAAGACGGTATTTTAATTCTCCTTGGCGTTTATCAAAATACCACATTCCTTTAATACGATATTCCGAAATTTCAGCAGCGGAAATTTCTCTATTAGTTATAAACTCTTCTGAAACTGCCTCTCCTGCGTTCATTTGCTCGTATCCGTAGTCTAAGGTATCTGTCTTTTGCAAGGCAGCTGATAAATCTCCGAAGTTTCTCTTTTCAGTAAAATAAGAATCTGCATAAGCTTCTAATTTACCGTTTTTGATATTCTTCATTAATACATGGTACAAAGACCTTCTATCAGAACCTATGTCAATAGTATCTGTTGGATAGTACATAGGAAAGTTTACTCTTTCGTCTAAATCTATGGTTTCCCATAAAGTTTTGGACCATAGAATATCCCTATCATCCACATAGCCATATTTCAAAGGAGAATCGTTGTCCACATCTTTTTGTGCTTGTGTACGTACGCCTACTTCCTGTGGTTTTTTAGCATTCAAGATATTTGCTTGTGCCATCATGGATGCTGGTAATACTACCAAAGCTCCCATTAAAAAAACATTTTTCCAATTCATGTTTATTATACTTTAAAATAACCGGGTAACGAAAAGCGATACCCGGCATCATTTATTTTTACTAGTTTGCTATCTCCACGACTACAGGAGATACCTTTTTAAGTCTGTAACTTTTGTTATTTGTGATATATGCATTGATATCAAATATCTGTACAATATCTCCTCTTTTAGCTCTTTTAAGTGCTGACTTAGCTCTTGAATCTAGCTTACTACCCTTAACACTAATTGTAGGTTGACCAGGAACTTTAAAACTAAACCCGCTTACCGCTAAGTTTAAATCAAAATCAAAATCATCCAAAATAGCGCTTATTGTAGCAATCTCTAAGTTCTTTCTTGGAAGCTTAATGCTACCAGCTTGTCTACTTACTGTTCCTTCTGGTCTTGGAATATCTTTAATTCTAAACTCAGATTTAGAAGATATTGGTTGACCATCTGGCAATGTTCCAGAAGCTACTATCGTAACAGACCTTCCTTTACCAGGGTTCATAACATACTTACTACCACTTACAGGCTTAAGGCCTGGAGCTGATGCACGTACTTTGTTGTTAGGGATACCTGGGATTGAAATAGACATTGGGTTAGATACACCACGATAAACAACGTTCATCTTATCCGCAGCTATTAAAGCAGCGTTAGGCTTAGAAATTGTTGCAAAGGAATTCTTTACAGGCACTTCTATCTCTGCTCCATCTTGTTGAAAGAATAATGTTCCAGAAATCTCATGGTCACCAGCAGCACCGGAACCAATTAACATCTTAACACCACCTGCTTCAATTTTATAATCCTTGCCTTCAGCAAGTTTTCTACCGTCTAAGGTTAATTCCGCTCTTACTGGAGTAGAAGAATTATCAGTTTTGCTAATAATAATTTTACCATCATAACTTTCACCTGAATAAAAAGCTGACTTGCTTGCAAAAAGCGAAGTAGCAAAATTCTTCAATGAAACCTGATCCGTAAGCTCACCTTCTAACATAGATTTTAACGCATCTTCCTCAGTAGACTTAATATCTGCCTGTAATGCTGTTATCTTAGTTAAAGAAGCGATTAAAGGAAAATCCTTGTAGTGGTAATCTATCCAATCTACCTTATCCTCATCTCTGTTTAATACCTTACCGTTTTCATCACCAACTTCAAAACGTGATGTTACAGCAGATTGCATTCCTTTAGGTACTAATTTTGCGATTTCCGTACGGTAATCATTAATTCGCTTCATGAATTCTTGACCACCTTCCGCAAGGTTGTCCCCTTGAAAGAAGTGTTGGTTCAAGTAATCCGCTTTATCCATTACTTGGTAATCAGTAGGATCTTCTACTCCTTCTAACATACCCTTTTTAATGGTTTCTAAATAATCAAAATATTCCTGTGAAAGTACCTTGATTTGACTTGCTTTCTCATAAACAACTCCGTATTTAACCTTATCCTCAGACGCCTTTGTTTCCAAACTCGCTAAAAACTGGTTGTTACTTTCTGTTGTTTTTGAGTTAGAAGTCTCCATCTTTACATTCATTAATCCGAATGCTGCGAGTACTTCTTTACTCATATTTAATGCTAGCATACAAATGAAAACCAAATACATTAGGTTTACCATTTTTTGCCTTGGTGATTGTTTTCCTCCTGCCATGTTTCTAAAATTAGATTTTTAATTAATACTTGAATTTGGGGTAAAAATCCAATTTAGTTTTTACTCATTGCAGATAACATTCCACCATATACACCATTCAATGAAGAAAGGTTACTAGACAATGAAGCCATCTGATCTTTCAATGCACTTGCATTTTGCACCACTTGCTCGTTAACACTAGCTTGCTTGCTTGCACTCTCCAATTGTACCTTGTAAAGACTGTTTAAAGATTCCATCTGAGAAGCAGCTTGTACCATTTCATCAGAATACTTTTTAGTAGATTCCATTGCATCAACGGTAGGTGCTATTCCTTTTGCAGCACCTTCAAAATTCTTGATACTAGAACCTAAGCTTTCCATTAGATTTGCATCTACACCAGCTTCTTTTAACATATCATCTAATTTCTTAGATAAAGATCCTTCTGCTTCTTTTATCTGAGATGCATCAGTTTGCTTGGCACCTGTTGATGCTGCACCAGCCAATTCTGGATATACTAGAGACCAATCATATTCGTCATCTATTGGTTCAAATGCACTAATTGCAAAAATAAGTGCTTCTGTAATAAGACCTACCGCTAGTAATAAGCCACCTGTAAGTGGACCAAATTCCCAGTGAAGGATTTTAAATAGTGCACCAATAATTACGATAGATGCTCCTAGGCCATAGGCCATGTTAAATAATTTTTTTGTTGCTTTAGACTGTGCCATGTTTAATTTAATTTAAGGTTTAATAAAAGATTTGGTTAAAAATTTGATTTAAAATTGTTTATTAATTATAGTTAAAATGTAATATTCTTTATTGTGTGGAATCTTCCTCGCCCATATAATCTTGAACGGTTCTAAAACCTATGTAACTTCTTGCAGAATCTGCGTACTCATAATCCCTAGTACTTACTTGAAGGAAATATGCAACATCTTTCCAAGAACCACCTCGAATTACTTTTCTAGTATTTGACTGATCGCCTCCATTAGGATTCATTGTTGAAACATAATCGTAAGCACTCGGATCGTAGCTAGAATTCGTCCATTCAGATACATTACCTGCCATGTTATAAAGGTTGAAATCGTTTGGCTCATAAGATTTAGCTTCTACTGTATATAAAGCTGCATCTGCTGCATAATCTCCACGCTGTGGTTTAAAGTTTGCCATAAAACAACCAGTATCACTTATAACGTAAGGACCACCCCAAGGGTACGTTCCACTTTCAATACCACCTCTTGCTGCATACTCCCATTCTGCTTCCGTTGGTAATCTAAACTTATTTACAAATTGTCTTCCGCGACTCTTCTGGTCATCATTCTTGTATTTTGTTCTCCATTCACAAAATGCTTTTGCTTGCGCCCAAGAGATACCAACAACCGGATACTCGCTGTAAGCGTCATGCCAGAAATAATCATTATGCATTGGCTCATTGTAAGAATATTCAAAATCCCTTATCCATACCGTAGTATCAGGATATATTTCTAATTCTTCTATTCGGATAAAGTCTTTTCTGCTGCTACCTTCTTTTCTGGAAGCACGTGCGGCAGCTTCAATATCCATCCAGCTATACTTATACTTAAGCTTGGTAACATCTATACTTCTTTGTCCATTATAGGATTCCTCCTCAGGCAAGTAAATAGAATCTACCATAATTTCAGTATAGTATTCATCTGGATAGTCATTTACATCCCAGATTATGTCTACATCTTTGTTCAAGGCTCTACCTTCGTATCCAGATTCTCCCATACCAGAATAGTTATCCAGCATATATTTGTCATAGGCAGAAGATTTTGTGGTATCTGCATCTTTAAATGCATACTCACCAATTCCTTCTTCTTCTGGACCCATTCCCAACTCATCGGCCAAAATGGCTAATTTTGTTCTTGTGATAGAATCTCTAACCCATTCTACAAATTGGCGATACTCGCTATTTGTGATTTCAGTGTCATCCATATAAAAGGAACGAACTGTTACTGTTTTGGTAGGAGCATTTAAGGTTTTAGCTTGATCTTCCTCACTCTTACCCATGATAAAAGAACCCCTTGGGATAAGTTCCATACCATATGGCTTTTCCGGATACCATTTCTTTCCTTGAGCTCCGACTAGCTCCCCTTTTGTCTTAGACCCACAACTGGTGAGTAAAAAAACAAACGCTATAGATGATAACAATAGCTTCTTCATACTTTAGGTTAAATTTCGATTATGGTTACAAACTGCGAATACATTCATTTATTCTATCTTCTAAAACTAAGTTTTAAATAAAATATTGTATAAACGCCTTTTAATCCCTTAAAATTATTATTGTTTAATTAAAGCCTTTCTTGTAAGCTTTAAACCACCGTTCAGGAATATTTTGGTTGCAAGCATCCAAATAATCCTTTTCTGTGCATGGTAATAACGCAGGTGTGTTTGCTTTATTATGTGAAGTGAAAATTGATGGGACTTCTACCCACCATCTTTGAGTAAGAAGACTTTTGTAGAATACAAGGTCCTCAGCATCTGTAGGGACGTTATATTTGGTAAAATCGTCTGTCTTTGTATATGGAGATTCTGTAATTCTATAGGTGATACCTTCAATAAAATACCACATAATTTGTGCTATCAACTGTTGTGACTGGACGTTGTTTTCCATTTCGTAGATACCAAAAACGGATACTTTATCACTAATTCCGGCATATCTTGCAATCGCACAAATTTCTCTGCCAGTAAATCCATTGGGAGAAAAGTTTGCTGAAACGGAAATATCACTCGCTCTTATAGATCTTGTATCTAAGCTAACCATATGCGCATTTCTTAAAGCAGGTTCTGCTAAAGAAAGGTCGTTCGCAATTTCTCCTAAACGGTATGCGTCAAAAAATAAACGCTCCATTAAATCTACTTCTTCTTGAGCGTTGAAGTAACTCTGGTAACCTAAATTAGAAAAATTGAATAAATTATTTGGCTTATCAGTGATGATTTTACTCATATAAGAGTGAGATGAAATAAGTTCATCATCTATTCCAAAATCAAACCTACTATCAATCGCAACAAGGTTTATCATATCCTTGATACCATCAAATGCCCTGTAAGCAGGATAGGTAATATCCTGTGTGGCCCCAAGAATTATAGGTATAACGTTTTCTTCTAATAATCCCGCTACAATTTCTTTAACCACGAAATAGGTGTCCTCTACGGATTCACCTTCTTCTATATCTCCTAAATCTACTATGGTACCGTTCCAGTTACCCAATAAGAGCTTATAGAACTGGATACGAATAGCAGAAACATCTAGTTTTTCTAACTTTTTCTCAAAAGCATTCCTAGATTCTTTTACTCCTAAAATAGCTACCGTTGCATTTGCAAGTACCGGAAGACCATCTTTAACTGTATGTATGTGAGTATTTTTACCTATAGACTGCACAGGTAGCAGCTCACAATGTGCTAAAACTTTATCTTCTACTGGTACTAAAAAATCAAAGGCCATTAATAGGATTAGATGTTAGATGAAACAAAATAATTAAATCTGTAATTTACTTTTATCACTACTGTCTACTTCTTTTTAGCTTTTGCCCTGGGCTTTGCTTTTGCCTTTTTTTTCGGAGTCTTTTTCTCAATTAATTCAGCTGCCTGTTTTAAGGTCATCTTAGTTGCGTCAACACTTTTGGCTAATTCAACCTTAATCTTGCCCTTTATAATATTATGGCGACCCCATCTTGCTTTTTCTATTCGAATACCTTCTTCTTCCCAATTCTGAACAACCTTATCTATTTCCTTTTGTTTCTTAGCTTCTATTAGCTCAACAATATCATCTTGGGTAAGGTTATCAAAATCATACTTCTTATTTACATTGATAAAGATGCCATCCCATTTGAGGAATGGTCCAAACCGACCAACCCCTTTTTGAACATCTTTATCCTCATATTGAGCTATTGGGGCATCCGCTTTTTGTTTAGCAACAATTAGTTCTGCAGCCCTATCCATTGTAATTTCCATTGGATCATCCTCTTTTTCCATAGAGATGAATTTTTTTCCAAATTTTACATATGGTCCAAACCTACCTACGTTAGCCTCTACTTCCTCTCCTTCATAAACTCCCAGTTTTCTAGGTAATTTAAAAAGGTCCATAGCTTGCTCAAAGGTTATGGTATTCAATGACTGATCTGGCAATAGACTGGCAAAAGTTGGTTTTTCTTCGTCATCTACAGTACCTACTTGTACCATAGGTCCAAATCTTCCTAATCTTACCGAAACTTGTTTTCCACTTTTTGGGTCTTTACCTAATATACGTTCACCACTAGCGCGATCTGCATTTTCCTCTACATCCAATACATTTGGATGAAAATCTTTATAGAAATTTTGCATCATTTTCTTCCAATCCTCATTTCCTGAGGCAATCTGATCAAAATCTTCTTCTACCTTAGCTGTAAAATTATAGTCTAATATAGTAGCAAAATTAGCCACCAAAAAGTCAGTAACAATCATACCAATATCTGTAGGCACCATCTTACCTTTCTCTGAACCTACCATTTCTGAAAGCCCATTTTCACTAACACTTCCAGATTCTAATACCAATTGTGCATATTTTCTCTCCAAACCTTCTACGGTTCCCTTTTCAACATATCCTCTATTAAGAATGGTAGAAATAGTTGGTGCATAAGTAGATGGCCTACCAATACCTAGTTCTTCTAATTTCTTTACTAAAGATGCCTCTGTAAAACGATAAGGAGGTCTAGAAAAGCGTTCCGTTGCAGTTATGTGTTTGTTTTGCAAACGCTCACCAACTTTCATTGCAGGCAACATTCCCTCTTGCTCTTCTGCTAAATCCTCATCATCTACACTTTCCATGTAGACTTTTAAGAATCCATCAAATTTTATAACCTCACCATTCGCAGTAAATTCCTCTGCGTGTTTAGTGGCTTTAATTTTCACATTGGTACGCTCCAATTCAGCATCACTCATCTGGGATGCTATTGTACGTTTCCAAATAAGATCATACAATTTAGACTGATCTCTTTCCAATGAGGGTGATTGGTTTTCCATTACCGTAGGTCTAATAGCTTCATGCGCCTCTTGTGCACCTTTAGACTTACCAGTAAAGCTCCTTACCTTACTATATTTTTCACCATAGTTCTTTACAATCGCCTCTTTTGTTGAAGTTATAGCCTCACTAGAAAGATTTACACTATCCGTCCTCATGTAAGTTATAAGTCCCGCTTCATACAAACGTTGTGCAACCTGCATGGTTCTGCCAACAGAAAAATATAATTTTCGAGATGCCTCTTGCTGTAAAGTTGAAGTAGTAAACGGCGCAGATGGTGATTTTTTAGCTGGTTTTTTATCCAACTTACCAACCGAAAATTCTGCACCTATATTTTGTTCTAAAAAGCTATTCGCTTCTTTCTTGGTTTTAAAAGTTTTGCCTAGTTTGGCCGTGAATACACTTCCTGAACCTGTTTTAAATTCTGCACTTATTTTAAAAGAGCCTTCTGGAGTAAAGCCTTCTATATCTCTTTCGCGCTCAACTATGAGTCGCACAGCAACAGACTGTACACGACCAGCAGATAGGCCTGGTTTTATTTTTTTCCAAAGTACCGGTGAAAGTTGATACCCTACCAAACGATCTAAAACACGTCTGGCTTGTTGTGCATTTACTAAGTTATAATTTATCTCCCTAGGGTTCTCAATTGCCTTTTGTATGGCACTTTTGGTTACCGAATTAAAAACAATACGTTTTGTCTTTTTTTCATCTAAGCCCAATTCCTCAGCTAAATGCCAAGAAATAGCTTCTCCTTCTCGATCCTCATCACTTGCTAACCAGATAGTTTCTGCTTTGCTTGCTAAGTCCTTTAGTTTTTTAACCAAGGCTTGCTTATCCTTGTCAACAATATACTTAGGCTTAAAATCATTGTCTACGTCTACTCCTAATTCCTTGGACGGTAAATCGGCAATATGCCCAAAGCTGGACTCCACCTTAAAATCTTTTCCTAGGAATTTTTCTATAGTCTTCGCTTTGGCGGGAGACTCAACAATTACTAAATTCTTTGCCATGCATTCATTATTAATGAGAAACAAAAGTAGTTGAATTTTTTAATTTCCGATGACCATCTCTGCTTATCAATAAAAAAACACCCCTAAATTTAGAGGTGTTCTATTTAATTTTGTGTTCTTAGTTCAAATTAATTGTACTCAATAAGCTGATTGTACCATCTATATATTCATATTGGCGTAAGGTTCCGTCGCCAATCATAAGTAATGATTTCTCCAAAGGAATAACATCATAAGCTATCATATCTTCAAAATGACTTATTTGCACAAGATTTGGAGCATCACTTTTATCAAACACCTTTAAACCATCGGTACCATCACAGACAAATAACCTATCATCTTTTACCCCTAGACCATTTGGACCAACCATCGGATAAATAACTTTTAACTCTGGGTTTTGCAAATTAGAGACGTCTACAACATAAAGTCCACTTTCTGTATTACCGCAGAAATTACCTCCTTTTAAAGTAACATATGCGTAATCACCATCAACAACGACAGGATCACAAGCAGTACCATGCCTAAACTCTGAAATAAACTGAGGCTTCTCTGGGTTTTTTATGTCATATATGTACATTCCTTGTCTACCTCCTATAAATAAGATAGCTCCTTGATTAAATATGGTCTCAATATCCCAAGCAACTTGCACATCATCTAAAACCTTAGGAGTTTCTAAATTAGAAATATCAAATATGTTAATATTACTGTAGTCTACTACATATAAATAGTTGCCTATAATCTTAAAGCGAGCTAACGAACCCCCTTGGCCTACGGAAGGCTGTGAATCTGATGTATTCTCTGCATTGGAAATAAACTCACATGAATCACATACAAATTGAGATTCATATTCTGCTACTGACCTTCTTTCTGTTTTTACTTCCCAACCAACAACAATATCCTTGTCATAGTCGATTTCTGAATAGTCATAAATATCAGCCTGCGGAAATTCTAAACTAGCAAGCCATATATTGTTATTATAAATAGCATTTTCTAAGCGACTAGTAAGTTGAATATTATTAATGTCGGATATATCAAAAATGACCAAATCTCCATAGCTATCGGCAAATAACTTATCATCCTTAATAGAAATATCATTAGTGCCTTCTAGTTTTATAAATACAATAGGCTTAGGATTGGAAGCATCTTGATTATCTAAAACATGAAACCCTAGGTCCACATCATTTATAAAGATGTAATCTTTATAGGCGTAAATTTTTCCTGAGGAAATGATTGGCGTTGGATCCGTAATATCGATAGCCTCAGTTTTAAATGCAATGGCATCCATTAAAACAGGTCTTGCAACCAAGTAATCATCATAAGGTCCATCATCATCACAAGAAAAACTGATGGTGGCAAAAAATAAAATTAATAACAGTCTAGACTTCATCTCTTTTTATTTATTAGGTTGTACACCTAAGATGCAGTTATAGCTAATTAGTTGCGTATCTCTAATAAAATAGTTTAGTTATCTACCTCAAAACCAACCCCATCCTTATACATAAAATAGGCAGGCACTTTAGATAGCATAGCCGTAAAAAGAATACCAATACAACAAAGAATTACCCCCAACTCTGCAACTATACTCAAAACTAAAACTAAACCAAAGATAACCAGCCAGTTCTTGTTCCCTAAGAAAAAACTTGCCTTTACCATCTCCATTGCGGACAACTCTTCTTTAAATGCTAAAAAGGCAGGAAACAATGAAAATGGAACAATCAGATATATCATACCTATTCCACAAGCAAGCATTCCTAAAAATGTTAAGCCCAACATAATTAAGGCTATATTGAATACTTTCCCCAAGCGTCCCTGTTTAAAAAAATAAAAATAATCATCGTTTGCAGTTTCATTTCCATCATATTGCTTACATATTTTTAGAAAAGCGGCATTTAAGGCTAAACCAAAAGTCATAACACCAACTAAAAAAACCGGCAATAAAATAAGCATACCAATCACTACAATGACAGGAGGCTCCTCACTTCTCAACATTTCAGGATCTGTTATTCCTGCTGCAATCATGGGGATATAAATCATAATGTAAAATGGCAAAATAGTAATGATGGTAAGCAGCAATACTATAAAGCCTTGAACCCATACCTTTTTAAACAAATCTACAGATGCGCTAAAAATAGAACCAAAGTCTAATGATGGCCTTTCTAAAATTTTCTGATGAAGCGTTTGTAAATCCATTGGTGGTTATTTAGTTAAATATTAAAGTAAATATATGCCGTAAAAGCCTAAAATTAACCCAATTTAAACTGTCAACTTGTCATATTTTTGAATATAATAGTATCTTTACACACTGATTATTTTAAAGTTAAGTCACGATTAAAACATGGAAAAAACCATTGATGAAACAAAACAAGGTGCAGCCTTGACATTGGATTCAAACGCAACTAACGCACGTAAGCTATATATAGAGAGCTATGGTTGTGCAATGAATTTTGCTGACAGCGAAGTTGTAGCCTCCATACTATCTGAAGCAGGTTTTAACACTACACAAGAATTAAATGAAGCAGACCTTATTCTAGTAAATACCTGTTCTATTAGAGATAAAGCAGAACAAACCATTCGTAAAAGACTTACAGAATATAATAAAGTTAAAAAAACCAGACCACATTTAAAGGTCGGCGTATTGGGCTGTATGGCAGAGCGCCTAAAAGACAAGCTACTAGATGAAGAGAAAATAGTAGATATGGTGGTTGGCCCAGATGCATATAAAGATTTACCTAACCTAATTAAAGAGGTTGACTCAGGCCGTGATGCTGTCAACGTTATCCTCTCAAAGGATGAAACCTATGGAGATATTGCTCCAGTTCGATTAAACACTAATGGTGTTACTGCTTTTGTTTCTATCACAAGAGGTTGTGATAACATGTGTACTTTTTGCGTTGTTCCTTTCACAAGAGGAAGAGAACGAAGTCGTGACCCACAATCTATTTTAGAAGAAGTAAATGATTTAAGAAAAAACGGATTTAAGGAAATAACGCTGTTAGGACAAAACGTGGATAGCTATCTCTGGTATGGTGGTGGCCTAAAAAAAGAATTTGAGAAGGCTAGCGAAATGCAAAAAGCTACAGCTGTAGATTTCTCAAGTCTGCTTAAAATGGTAGCATTAGCACAGCCAAAAATGCGTATTCGTTTTTCTACTTCTAATCCACAGGACATGACCTTGGATGTTATTAGAACAATGGCGGAACATAAGAATATTTGTAATCATATTCACTTACCTGTACAAAGCGGAAGCAACCGTATCTTAAAAGCTATGAATAGACTGCACACTATTGAGGAGTACTTTACACTTATAGATAACATAAGAAGTATTATTCCTAATTGTGCAATATCCCAAGATATTATAACTGGATTCCCAACGGAAACAGAAGAAGATCACCAAGCTACATTAGCAGCTTTGGAATATGTGAAATATGATTTTGGTTTTATGTACGCATACTCAGAGCGACCAGGAACCATGGCAGGAAGGAAAATGGAGGACGATGTTCCACAGGCAATTAAAAAAAGACGTTTGTCAGAAATTATAGCCTTACAAAGAAGTCATTGCAAAATAAGAACAGAACAGCATTTAAACACTATACAAGAAGTATTGATTGAGGGAACATCTAAAAAATCGAAAGATGAATGGATGGGAAAAAATGCACAAAGCACGGTCGTGGTATTTCCTAAGGAAAACTACAAGGCTGGCGATTTGGTAAATGTAAAAATGAACTCATGTACCTCTGCAACTTTGATTGGAACAGCAGTTGGGTATTCTGAGAACAACTAAATTATAAGTAGTATTAATTGACAAGGCAACTATAGTATGGAAAGCATACAAAACATAAAACAAAGATTCGAAATAATTGGGCAAGACCCTAAGCTTAATAGAGCTTTGGAAAAAGCAATTCAAGTAGCTCCCACAGATATTTCTGTATTAGTAACTGGTGAAAGTGGTGTAGGTAAAGAATCAATCCCGAAAATTATTCACTCTCTTTCTCACAGAAAACATGCTAAATACATAGCAGTTAATTGTGGTGCTATCCCAGAAGGAACTATTGATAGTGAACTTTTTGGTCACGAAAAAGGTGCCTTTACAGGTGCTACACAAACCCGAAGCGGTTATTTTGAAGTTGCTGATGGGGGGACCATATTTTTAGATGAAGTTGGAGAGCTTCCTTTAACCACCCAAGTTAGGCTCCTACGCGTATTAGAAAATGGTGAATACCTTAAAGTAGGGTCTTCACAATTACAAAAAACAGATGTACGAATTGTAGCTGCTACGAATGTAAATATGTTCGAAGCCATAAAAAAAGAAAAATTTCGAGAAGATTTATATTATAGATTAAGTACGGTAGAAATTCAAATTCCACCACTGAGAGATCGTAAAGATGATATTCATTTATTGTTTAGAAAATTCGCTTCAGATTTTGGTCAGAAATACAAAATGCCAACCATACGACTAGACGATGATGCAGTTTCCTTGTTATTAAAGTATAGATGGCCAGGCAATATTCGTCAGCTCAGAAATGTTGCAGAACAGATTTCTGTTTTAGAAGAAAAAAGAGCTGTTTCATTAACCACGCTGCACAGTTACTTACCTGTTAACCCTGGAAGTAATTTACCTGCCGTTGTAAAAAATGAAAAATCAGAAAGCGATTTTAGTAGCGAACGAGAAATTCTGTACAAGGTTTTGTTTGACATGAAAGGTGACTTAAATGATCTTAAAAAGCTAACGATGGAATTGTTGAAAAATAACGATTCCCAGAAAGTACAAGAAGATAATGAAAATCTGATTAGGAAAATTTATGGTGAAGATGATGAAGATATAGAAACGCAAGATGCTACAGAGCTAGAAGTTTTACAACTACCTGAAGCAAAGCAAGAACAAGCTTACAATCCAGCAACACAAGAAGATAAATATCATTTTGCAGAAGAAATTGAAGAAGAAGAGACCTTATCTTTACATGAAAAAGAAATAGAACTCATTAAGAAATCATTAGAACGAAACAGGGGGAAAAGAAAGGCGGCAGCGGCTGAGCTTGGTATTTCTGAAAGAACACTTTACAGAAAAATTAAACAGTACGATTTATAATAGGTAAGGAGTAAAAAATAAAACAGCATGAAGAATATTCCAATTAGTATCGTTATTATTTTCGCAGCCTTTTGCCTAAATAGCTGTGGAGCTTATAATTTTACAGGTGGAAGCGTAGGTACCGCAACAACGTTTCAAGTAAACTATTTTCAGAACTACGCCACACAGAGTCCTGGGTCTACCTTTGAACCGGGAATGGATAGAGATTTCACACTTGCGCTGCAGGATCGTATTTTAAATCAAACCAGTCTAGATTTAGTTAATAATGGTAATGCAGATCTTTTATATGAAGGTGAAATAACGGAATACAGAATTTCACCAATGTCTGCAACCGCACAACAAACAGCTGCTCAAAACAGATTATCTATAAGAGTAAAGGTTCGCTTTTATAATAAAACTAAAGAAGATGTAGATTTTGATCAAACGTTCTCTTTCTTTTTTGACTATCCAGCTGATACACAATTGGCGTCTATAAAAAGTGAAGCCCATGAAGTAATCTTTGAGAGATTAACACAAGATATTTTTAACGCTTCCTTGGCAGATTGGTAATCTTAAGGATTTTACAATGAATGTAACAGACTTTACTTATTTAGTAAAAAATCCATCAAAAGTGGTAGACCCGCTTCAGACAAAGCAATTAGAGGATATTCTTCAAGAATACCCATATTTTCAAGCTGCCAGAGCCTTACATTTAAAAGGGCTTAAAAACTTAAATAGTTATAAGTACAATAAAGCTTTAAAAACAACAGCAGCCTTTACTCTAGATCGTGATGTATTGTTCGATTTTATAACCTCAAAAGATTTTTTACAATCTAAACAAGGAGCTAACACCACAACTATTGAAGAAGAAGTCCTTAAGGAGAAAGACCTAGGAGACAATCATAAACATATCATTGAGAGCTCAGAGGACAAACCCTTACCTCAAGACGAAGAAGATGCGAATACTATTTTAGACCCAAAATTATTCACCTCTAAGCATCCGACTAAAACAGCATCAGAAGACCTGCAAATTGGGCAGCCATTAGATTTTGATAAAAAAGAGAAATTTTCTTTTAATCAATGGCTTCAATTAGCAAGTAAGCCACAAACAGATAATAAACAAGACAATATTGAATCTAGCGAACAAAATAAGGATTCAGTAACAGAACAAAACACACAACAACAACAGAAGTTTGAAAGGATTGATAGGTTTATAGCCCAGAATCCTAAGATTGTACCAAATAAAAATACTCCAATCCCTGAAAATGTAGCAAATTCAGGCGTTCTAGATAAAAATGAGCTCATGACGGAAACCTTGGCAAGGGTTTATCTAGAGCAAAAAAAATATAAAAATGCCATTCAAGCTTACAAAATTTTAAGTTTGAAATATCCAGAAAAAAGTGGTTTCTTTGCAGACCGTATAAAAATTGTAGAAAAAATACAACTAGAAAATAGATAACTAAAATGAGTACATTTTCAATATTCTTGATACTTATCATCATCGTTTGCTTTTTGCTCATATTGGTGGTTATGGTTCAAAACCCTAAGGGAGGCGGATTATCTTCATCATTTGGAGGAGGCGGAAACCAAGTAGTTGGTGGCGTTAAAAAAACAGGTGATTTTTTAGACAAAAGCACATGGACCCTATCTGGAATTCTTGTCCTATTAATACTTGCTTCCAATATAGCCTTACAAGGTAATTTTGGAGATGTAGAGTCTAAACTATTACAAGGAGACGATATAGAAACGAGTGTCCCTGAGACATTACCCGAAGAAACGTTGCCGGAAGTAACACCAGAAGTTACTCCTACAGACAGTCTTTAAACGAATGTCTTTATATACTAACAAATGCCAGCTTAATGACAAGCTGGCATTTTTGTTTTACAAAATGTCAGTTTTACCCTAATGGCATAATTTCTGCCACTAGTTAGAAAACTAAATATCAATTTAATAAATCATACGAATTATGGCTAAAGTTAACATTAAACCATTAGCGGATAGAGTTCTTATAGAGCCTATGGCAGCTGAAACCAAAACTGCTTCTGGACTTTATATTCCAGATACAGCAAAAGAAAAGCCTCAAAAAGGAAAAGTTGTTGCTGTTGGACCTGGAACTAAAGACGAAAAAGTAACTGTTAAAGTTGGTGATACTGTTCTTTATGGAAAATATGCGGGTACAGAGCTTAAATTAGAAGGTACAGATTATTTGATGATGCGCGAGAGTGATATTCTAGCGATCATTTAAATTTATTCCGCTATCAGCTTTTTGCTTTTAGCATAAATATTCATTAACAAATAAGCCAGAAGCCAAGAGCCAATGGCTAAAAATAAAATACAAAATGGCAAAAGACATAAAATTTGATATCGATGCAAGAGATGGCCTAAAGCGAGGCGTAGATGCATTGGCAAACGCAGTAAAAGTAACTTTAGGACCTAAAGGAAGAAATGTAATTATCAGTAAATCATTTGGAGCACCTCAGGTGACTAAAGATGGTGTTACGGTTGCTAAAGAAATTGAACTTGCTGATCCTTTGGAAAACATGGGAGCTCAAATGGTAAAAGAAGTAGCTTCTAAAACTAATGATTTAGCTGGTGATGGTACTACTACTGCTACCGTATTAGCACAAGCAATAGTTAAAGAGGGATTAAAGAACGTTGCTGCGGGTGCTAACCCTATGGATTTAAAAAGAGGAATAGATAAGGCTGTTGAAGCTATTGTTGCGGACCTTGCCAAACAATCTAAAAAAGTTGGTGATTCTTCTGAGAAAATAAAACAAGTAGCATCTATTTCTGCAAACAATGATGAAACTATTGGTGACCTTATTGCTCAGGCTTTTGGTAAAGTAGGTAAAGAAGGTGTTATCACAGTAGAAGAAGCAAAAGGAACAGAAACATATGTTGATGTTGTTGAAGGAATGCAGTTTGACAGAGGGTATCTTTCTCCTTATTTCGTAACAGATTCTGAAAAAATGGTATCTGAATTGGAGAGCCCATACATCTTGTTGTTTGACAAGAAAATATCTTCAATGAAAGATTTACTTCCTGTTCTTGAGCCAGTTGCTCAATCTGGAAAACCATTATTGATTATTGCTGAAGATGTTGATGGTGAAGCATTAGCCACTTTGGTTGTAAACAAATTAAGAGGTTCTTTAAAAATTGCAGCAGTAAAAGCTCCTGGATTTGGTGACCGTAGAAAAGCTATGTTAGAAGATATTGCTATTCTTACTGGTGGTACTGTAATTTCAGAAGAAAGAGGATTCTCTTTGGACAACACTACTTTAGATATGCTAGGTACATGTGAGAAAGTACAAATAGATAAGGACAACACTACCGTTGTAAATGGTGGAGGTGTTGCAAAAGATATCAAAACAAGAGTAAATCAAATCAAATCTCAAATCGAGACAACAACATCTGATTACGATAAAGAAAAATTACAAGAGCGTTTGGCTAAATTAGCTGGTGGTGTAGCTGTTCTTTATGTTGGTGCTGCTTCTGAAGTAGAAATGAAAGAGAA
>CALHVP010000076.1 GCA_938038975.1 uncultured Maribacter sp.
TTAACATTTATGTTAAGCTTAGGTTAAACAGCGTATTACCCTAATAGTAAATCTGTAATTTTAACATTAAATGAACAAGAGATTATTTGTGCTCCTGGTAATTCTGATGAGCTCATCCCTTATAGGGCTAATATTTGTCCAGAGTTTTTGGATTAAAAAATCAGTAGAAGATAAGGAGGAACAGTTTTCTGGATTAGTTTCAGAAGCCTTAAATAGTGTTACTGTTAAAATTAACGAACGCGAGACCAAAAATTATTTTGATAGGTATTTACACGCTAAGGATAGTGTTGGTGAGTTAGTCAATAGCCAGTTTAAGAACTTTTTTTACATAGATAGAGATGTAAATTCTAATGAAATATTGCTCTATGAACATGGAATACTTGAAGAGGATTATAGTATTTCCTCTACGTTCTTTGATAACCCTGATGGAAGTGACTCTACAATAGTTAAAAATTATACTAGTAAACGTAGGACTTCTATTTTCAAAGAAGATTTTGATTTAGATGGTAAGGGATTCCGTTTAACCCCCTTACAAAAGGTTGAGAAAATAGGAGGTATTTCTAAGTTTGATCAATTAGCTATGGAAGAACTTTTTAATTCACATGCTAAAAAAGTACCTATTCATCAAAGAGTTTCTACTCAAGAGATAGAGCTTTTAATGCAAAGGGAGTTAGAAAATAGAGGAGTGGATATACACTTTGAATATGGCGTGTATAGTAATGGATTACCTACAAAGGTAAAATCTAGAAAATTCAAATATTCTAAAGAGAATATATATACAGCCCATATGTTCATGGATATGGAGGGAAGCTCAAATTTTGATCTCTTAGTATCATTTCCAGAGAAGAAGCGGTTTTTAGTTGGTTCTATTCTAGGTATGGCTTTATTGTCGTTATTATTTACATTGATTATTGTTATTGCTTATTCTGGTGCCATTTATCAGTTGATTAAACAAAAACAGATTGCTGAGATTAAAACAGATTTTATAAATAACATGACCCATGAGTTCAAAACACCAATTGCCACTATAAATTTGGCAGTTGAGGCGATAAGGAATCCTAAGATAATAGGAGATCCAGAAAAGGTAAATAGATACCTTAAAATGATCAAGGACGAGAACAAGAGAATGCATGCCCAAGTAGAAAACGTATTAAGAATTTCTAAATTAGAAAAGAATCAGTTAGACATAAGTAAGGATAGGGTTGATGTTCACGACATAATAGAAGATGCACTTACGCACGTTGAGTTAATTGCGAAGGATAGAGGAGGATATGTTAACCTTCATTTAGAAGCAGAACAATCGGAAGTACTGGCAAACGAAATGCATTTTACCAATGTATTGGTAAATATGTTAGACAATGCAATTAAATACTCCATAGAAGCACCAAAAATAGAGGTGTATACGGAGAAAGTTAAAAACTATATTATTATCAAAGTTCAGGATAATGGTGCGGGAATGAGCAAAGCGGTATTGAAAAGGGTTTTTGAAAAATTTTATAGAGAACATACAGGAGACGTACACAACGTAAAAGGTCATGGTTTAGGACTTGCCTACGTAAAAAAAATAATAGATGACCATCAAGGGGATGTCTATGCGGAAAGTGAAAAAGGAATCGGAAGCACTTTCTTTATTAAACTACCTTTAATTTAAAAAGATTATGGAAACAATAAACAAGAAAATACTACTAGTTGAGGACGATCCAAATTTTGGTATAGTTCTTAAAGACTACCTATCCATGAACGACTTTGACGTTACATTAGCGAAAAATGGGATGGAAGGATTCGAAAAATTTAAGAAGGATAATTATGATATCTGTATTCTAGATGTTATGATGCCTTATAAGGATGGTTTTACGCTAGCCAAGGAAATTAGGGAAAAGAATGAAAACGTGCCGATTGTTTTTCTTACAGCAAAAACAATGAAAGAAGACGTTCTTAAAGGATATAAAGCTGGGGCTGATGATTATTTGAATAAACCGTTTGATTCTGAAGTGCTGTTAATGAAGCTTAAAGCTATATTACAGAGAAAAGCATCTAATAGTCTTGCGGATAGTAAAAAATTCGAGTTTACTATAGGAGGTTTTCATTTGAACTCCAAGCTTAGATTCTTAAAGTATAAGGAAACAGAATCTATAAAATTATCTCCAAAAGAGAATGAGCTTTTGCGTTTATTAGCTTTGCATGAGAATGATTTAATGCCAAGAGAATTAGCGTTGACTAAAATCTGGAGAGATGATAACTATTTCACTTCCAGGAGTATGGATGTTTATATTGCAAAACTGCGTAAATACTTAAAAGTAGATGATACGGTAGAGATATTGAATATACATGGGGAAGGTTTCCGTTTAGTAGTAAAGACAGAAGAATAGTTTAGACTATATTCATTTATAACTTAAAACAGCCTCCACTTTGATTAGTAATCAAAAATGGAGGCTGTTTTTTTATTTTATGAAGTGTTGAATTGGATGACTAGTAAAGTATAAATTTTTTCATTCAATAGCAGTAGGCTTTACGCTAAGAATAAGCCATACTAATAAATTCTTTGACAATAGCTTGAGGTGATTTTAGGATAGAAATAGAGATGGCTTCTGTTGGTTCTTCTAAAGTTTCAAATTGTGATGCGAGTAGCTCTTTAGGCATAAAATGTCCCTTCCTTTGAGATAAGCGATTACTAATTTCTTCTAAACTGCCTTTTAAGTATAAAAAAATACAATCTGGTTCTAAGTTATTTTTTAGTTGGTTTCTGTATTTTTCTTTTAGTGCGGAGCAAACTATCACCGCACCATTATCTTTGTGTTCTAATCCAATTGCATTAAGACGGTGAAGCCAACTTTTTCTATCCATATCAGTTAAAGGTTCACCATTACTCATTTTTTTAATACTTGCAGCTGGGTGATAATCATCACCATCAAAAAAAGGGTAGGTTAATGCTTTGGCTAATTCTTTACCAATTGTAGATTTACCACTTCCAGAAACACCCATTACATAAATTATAAGTGGTTTATTCATTTTTGATTTTTTTGAAGGCTAAATGAATTTTATCCAAATTATCTTCTTCCTTGTTTTGAGCATCAATCCAAACTGTATCTGCGTTTCTTTTAAACCAGGTTAGCTGTCTTTTTGCAAAACGACGTGTATTCTTTTTGATTTCAGATATGGCGGTTTGTAAATCCCAAATGCCTGTGAAATGTGCAAAAAGTTCTTTATAACCAACTGTTTGTAGCGCGTTCAAATCTTTATACTTAGATAAGGCTTGGACTTCTTCTAATAAACCTTCATCCATCATCATATCTACCCTCTGATTAATAGTATCATAAATAAGCTGCCTATCCGCGTAAAGACCTATAGTAAGGGTTTTAAAATTTCGCGACTTTTTAGGCTTAGATAAAAAGCTGGAGTATGGTTTCCCCGTACCAATACATATTTCTAAGGCACGTATGAGTCTATGAGGGTTGTTTAAATCAACTGTTTGATAGTATGTAGGGTCTAGAGTATTTAACTTGTTTTGTAGCTGTGTAATGCCAAATTCTTTGAGTTCTAGATTTAGTTGATCGCGTATCTGGACATCAACTTTTGGAAATTCATCCAAACCTTTAGCTACTGCATCTATATACAAACCACTGCCGCCTACCATTATAACAACATCATGATGTTGAAACAATTCATCTAAAAGCAGAATGGCTTCTCTTTCAAAATCTCCTACAGTATAGGATTCAGTAACACTCTTATGTTGTATGAAATGATGTTTAACAGCGTTTAACTCACCCAAAGAAGGTACAGCAGTCCCAATACTCATTTCTTTAAAAAACTGACGTGAATCTGCAGATATGATTTCTGTAGCGTATTTTTGTGCTAATGAGATAGCTAGTTTAGTTTTTCCAATAGCCGTAGGGCCTACGATAGCAATAAGTACCTTATTCATTTAAAATTTC
>CALHVP010000077.1 GCA_938038975.1 uncultured Maribacter sp.
AAAATTGGGTTTTACAGCAATGCGGTGCAGAATCCTTTACAAGTAGCATTAGCACATAAACTAGGTGAGGCATCAAATTGCCAAGATTACAACCTATTTCTATGTAATTCAGGTGCTGAAGCCAATGAAAATGCTTTAAACATGGCTTCTTTTGAAACTGGCAAATCAAGGGTCATTGCTTTTAAAAATGGCTTTCACGGTCGCACCTCTGCTGCCGTTGCAGCAACAGACAACCTAGCTATAAATGCTCCTATAAACAAACAACAAAAGGTTACTATATTGCCTTTAAACGATATTGAATCTTTTAAAACGGAAATAGAAAAGGATGATGTTTGCGGAGTCATAATTGAAGCTATACAAGGGGTTGGAGGTTTAGATGAACCAACCACCAATTTCTACAATGAGATAGCTCATTTATGTAAAGAACATAAAGTAATCCTAATAGCTGATGAAGTACAATCGGGTTTTGGAAGAAGTGGAAAGTTCTTTGGTTTTCAGCATCATGGGATTACACCAGATATTATTAGTGTTGCAAAAGGAATGGGAAATGGCTTTCCAGTGGGTGGCATCCTAATTCATAAAAACATAGAAGCAAAATATGGATTATTGGGAACTACTTTTGGAGGAAATCATTTAGCTTGCGCTGCTACCATGGCAGTCTTAGAAGTAGTAGAAAAAGAAAATTTAATTGAAAATGCTGCGGCTCTAGGTGTTTATTTTAACGAAAAAGCTGCGGAAATTCCACAAGTAAAACGAGTAAAAGGTCGTGGTTTAATGCTTGGATTAGAATTTGATTTTGAAGTAGCAGAATTAAGAAATATGTTGATTTATAATCAACATATTTTTACAGGCGGTGCAAAAGACAAGCATGTGCTTAGAATTCTACCAGCGTTAAACATTACAAGAGCAGATCTGGATATATTCTTTAAAAAGTTAGAACTAGCACTTAGCCAATAGCCAAATTATGAAACATTACCTATCCATAAAAGATATTGACTCGCTACCTAATTGGGTCGTGGAGGCAAAAGAACTTAAAAAAAATCCTACAGCTCACAAAGCACTAGGGTCAGGCAAAACCATTTGTCTTTTATTCTTTAACAACAGTCTTAGAACACGGCTTAGCACTCAAAAAGCGGCAATGAATTTGGGTATGGAAGTTATGGTCATGAATTTTGGAAGCGAAGGTTGGCAACTGGAGTTTGAAGATGGTGCCATTATGGATCAAGGAAAATCCGAACACATAAAAGAAGCTGCAAGCGTTGTTTCACAATTCTGCGATGTTGTCGCTATTAGAGCTTTTGCATCTTTAACGGATAAGGAAAAAGATGAAGCAGAGCTTGTTTTAAGTGGGTTTGTGAAACATACTAGCATTCCAGTAGTCAATATGGAGAGTTCCGTTGGACATCCTTTACAAGCGCTTGCAGATGCTATTACACTCCATGAATACAAAGCAAATGAAAAGCCTAAAGTTGTTTTATCTTGGGCACCACACCCTAAAGCATTGCCACATGCCGTTGCTAATTCATTTATAGAAATGATGCAACGCCAAGATGCTGAGTTTGTTATTACACATCCTATCGGATATGAGCTAAATACAGAAATTACAAAAAACACTAAAATCGAATACAATCAAGAAAAAGCACTCAAAGATGCAGATTTCGTTTATGTAAAAAACTGGAGTAGCTATACTGAGTATGGTCAAGTCTTACATCAAGATTCTAAATGGATGATGACAGCTGCAAAATTAAACAAAGCCAAATTCATGCACTGTTTACCTGTTAGAAGAAATGTGGTGGTAGAAGAGGCTATTCTAGATGGAAACCAAAGCTTGGTGATTGAACAAGCAAATAATAGAACATTTGCGGCGCAGATAGTTTTAAAGAAGCTGTTGGAAAACAATTAAATTATAGTTACTGAAATTAATTCAGCATAAATGAAACAAACATTATCCATCATAAAAATTGGCGGAAACGTTATTGAGAGCAAAGAAGAACTATCAAAGTTTCTAACTCTTTTTGCGAATTTAAAAGGGCTGAAAATTTTAGTGCATGGTGGTGGAAAACTTGCCACACAATTGGCTAAAAAACTAGGCATTGAAGCTAAAATGATAGATGGTAGAAGAATTACAGATGCAGAAAATTTAGAAGTAATTACGATGACATATGCGGGTTTAACAAACAAAAATATTGTGGTTCAATTACAAGCTAATAATTGCAATGCTATTGGAATGAGTGGTGCGGACGGCAATGCGATACTAGCACACAAGCGACCTGTAACTGAAGTAGATTATGGCTTTGCAGGCGATGTTGATACTGTAAATAGTGAACTAATTTCTAAATTAATAAAAGCTGATTTAATACCTGTCTTTTGTGCTATGACACATGATGGCAAAGGACAGCTATTAAATACCAATGCAGATACGATTGCTGCAGAACTTGCTGTAGGAATGAGCGAACACTACAAAACAACGCTGTATTATTGCTTTGAAAAGAAAGGCGTTTTAATGGATATAAAAAATGAAGACTCCGTAGTACAGTATATTAATAAGGAAAAATATGAAGAATTACGCAAGGATGGGGTCATAGCAGATGGTATGCTCCCTAAACTAGACAATTGTTTTTATGCCTTAAATAAGAGTGTAAGTAAAGTATGTATAGGGCATTCAACTATGCTTACTTCAAAAGATGAATTATTTACTACAATTACATTATAAAATGGAACTACAGCAACTTACAGATAAGGCAATCGAATTATTAAAACAATTAATTTCGATTCAATCCTTTTCAGGGGAAGAAGACAAGACCGCGGATGCTATTGAG
>CALHVP010000078.1 GCA_938038975.1 uncultured Maribacter sp.
TACAAGTTTGTGGGCAAGAAGTTCTTTTTTTTCCCCTAATTCTTTAGTTGAGGAGATCATATGAATACTAAATTTATGCTCCATACCTTTCATTTTTTCTTTAAACTCTTTTAGAAACCCCCATCCGTTTAATAATGGCATATGAACATCTAAAAGAATCAATATTCGGGTAGAGTCGTGCAAGTGCATGCTTTGAATATAGTCCAGAGCGTCATATCCGCATGCAAAGGAAGTGAACAACGTTTCCTTTATATTGTCTGTGATCATTTTTTTAATGCTGAACCGGAATAGTGGATCATCATCTATTACTATAGTATTTGTAATTTTCATTGAATATCTAGTAAAGTGTATACGCTGATAGCTAATATAACTTTATTTAAATATAGGAAAATTCTTACAAAGAATCAATATATATTTATATTACTTTCAAAAAAAATAAATTTTCATTTTCAAAATTAATGGTAAATGTTTTAAAACGAATTACTTAAGCTAGTTTTAAGACTTTGTTGCAAGGATATAATTTGGCTAGTTATCTCTAGAATAAAAGAATTAATTCAATATTTAGGTGCTAGTATGATTAATACCCACCTTCATCATCTCCATTGTCATCTCTATCTCTTCCTTGGCTACGTTTCTTTTTCTGATTTATTCTATACATGAACGAAAGTGTTATTTGACGTTCGCGCCACTGAAACTCACTTTCTGAGGTAAAGAATGGGGTCTGTGTTAACGATACTCTTTTTCTTGAATTTAATAGGTCACTAACATTTAATGCAAGTGTGCCTTTGTCTTTAAGAATATCTTTGCTAAACGCTAAATTCAATGAAAATATACCTTCATTTTCAGTCTGTGCATTATTAGTAGGACCACGGTAAAAGGCGTTAGTTTGCCAATCTATTTCACCTGGGAGAGTCACTTTTGAGCTAAATCTCGAAAACCAGCTTGTATTTTTTGCGCCAAAATTAACACCATTAAATTCTCCGTCTGAATTAAATTGAAAGAAATTGAAGCTACCATTTAACCTTAGCCATTTGGTAGGATTGTACAACAATCCCAGTTCTGCCCCAACGCGCTCGTTAGTAGATAGGTTAATAGGTATAGATCGGATGATTACAATGCCATCTGTTGTAACCTCTCCTGTTTCTTCTTGTACCCTTTCAAAAGAATTTGTTTCTTTTTGGTAATAGATTGACGAGGTTAAGGTTAGTTTTTCCCATCTTTTTAAATATCCCAGATCAAACGCATTGGCAAATGCCGGGTCTAAATCCGGATTACCTTGAAAAATATTGGTACGGCTAGAAAAGGATGGAAATGGATTAATAAAACGTCCTCTAGGCCTGTTTATACGACGGTTATAACCAAGTGTTATATTCTCGTTTTCTTCCAATTCAAAAATTAGGTTCAGGGTAGGGAAAAGTCCTAAATAATTCTTGTCAAAGTTAATATCTATACCTTCGCCTATAGATTCTTGCAAATTTCCTATTTCTGCTCCGCTAACAGTACCTTTAAGTTGTGTGTTTTCTAATCTAAGTCCGGCCAGAAAAGAAAAATCACCCAACTTATCTCCATATTGGGTGTAAAACGAATTCACATTCTGGTTAAATACAAACCGGTTTATAAGTCCTAGGTTAGGAACAAATTCTCCAGAACCTAAATCAAGTTCTTCTTCTAGATAAAAATCTGTATCCGATTGTTCCCAATTACCTCGGTACCCTGCTTCAAATTGTGCGTCTCCCATAGGTAACACATAATCTACCTGGGCCAAATATTCATTCTGAAATTCTAAATCTCGTATGTTTAGATTTGCAATTGGAACCGTACTAGGAAAGGTTTGGTTTTCTACAATTGGTGTTGGTTTAAATTCTTCGTTGTATGAAAGCTGTAAATCCACGGTAAGTTTATGTCCTTCAGTATTAAAGTCATTGTTGTAGTTAAGGGAGAATTGTGCGCTTTTTTCTTCTTCTTGTTCGTCTTCTACACGCAGGGTAACACGATTTATTTCGTTTCCAACGAATCCTGTAGCGGTAATTTCAGTTATATCTTCACCATCGTTGGTCCTGCCGAAGGCGCTTGCGGTAAGCGAAGAGGTTTCTGTTAAGAAATATTCGATACCCAAATTTAGATTAAAACCACTATTCATTCTGTTGATATCCCGCTCTTCTATAATCCTATCAAATGCACTTTCAGTACTCAGGTAGGTGTTGTCAGCAAAGCCATTTCCTGGTGGTTTACGATAGGAATATCCTACAGTGGTAAAGAGATTGTACTTTTCTTTTCTTAAGTTGAGATTAGTGGTAAGCGAAGCTGCATCGGGAAAACCCACAGTTGTGTTTATGGTGCCGTTAAAACCACGGGTTTTTTCTTTTTTCAATACGATGTTTAGAATACCTGCTGTACCTTCGGCATCATAGCGAGCGGAGGGGCTTGTGATTACCTCTACTTTTTCTATTGCATCTGCTGGCAGTTGACGCAATGCATCCGTAGAGCCAAAACCAGCCAATGCAGAAGGCCTTCCGTTTATAAGTATGCGCACATTACCATTACCTCTCAGGGCTACAGCACCATCAACATCTACGGTTACAGAAGGTATATTATCTAAGGCATCACTAATAGTTGCCCCGCTGTTGGTAAGATCCTTGCCAACATTATAGATTTTTTTATCCAATCGTACCTCTACAGTAGTTTTTTCTCCCACAACCACCATTTCTTCTAATTGGGTAGCATCTATGGATAAACGGATAGTACCCAGATCCACCGATTTAGAAATTTCTTGGTTCTTTTTTACGAAGGATGTATAAGATATGTATTCTACACTTAAGTTATATTTTCCTGGTGGTGTGGCTACTTTAAACTTACCGTTTATATCCGTTATGCCTCCTGTAACTTTATCAGGATTGGCTACACTTTGTACGACTAGCGTTGCATATTCTAATGGGTCATTTGTTTCTTGGTCTAGTACGACACCGGTAATATAAATATCTCGTTCTTGAGCTACTGTTGTGATAGCAAAAAGAAATAAGAAACTAAGGGAAAAAAAAAGTTGTTTGGTCATGAAAATTTGTAGTTTTTTGATATGTAATCTTACTACAAAAATGAAGATTTAAATCTATGGAACGTTGATTTATTCTTTGAACGACGGTAGTTATATTGCCAACAACCTTAAGGAAATGTTAATTAAAGTAAAATGCGTTTATATCCTATAATGGAGATAGAAAAGTATAAAAAAATTAAACCATTGAGTATAGGTATTTTAGCTATTCAATGGTTTTAATTCATAGTTGAATTGGTAACAAAATTTAACTTAATTTATTCTTGAAAAAGGCAATGGTTCGTTTCCAAGCCAATTCTGCTGCTTCGCGGTCATATCTTGGTGTAGTGTCGTTATGAAATCCATGGTTAGCATTTTCATAAATATATCCTTGGTACTCTTTATTGTGTTTTGTTAGAACGGCTTCATAAGCAGGCCAACCTTCATTAACGCGTTTGTCTAAGCCCCCAAAATGCAGTAATAAAGGTGCGTTTATATCTTCAATGTAATCAGTAGGTTGCCCACCATAAAAAGGCACAGCCGCTTTTAGATTAGGAACTTTTACCGCCATCATATTGGATATCCATCCTCCAAAACAAAAACCTACAACACCAACATTTCCTGTGCAGTCTGGATGGTTTTGTAAATGTTCAAAAGCAGCTATAAAATCTTCTAACATTTCATTACGGTCACGCTTTCGTTGTAATGTTCTGCCTTCATCATCGGTTCCTGGATATCCCCCTAAAGGAGTTAATGCATCTGGGGCAAGCGAAATGAAGCCAGGGAGTGCAGCTCTTCTGGCAACATCTTCAATATGCGGATTTAAACCACGATTTTCATGTACAACTATAATCCCGGGTAGTTTTGTTTTGCTATCGGCAGGTTTTGATAGTAAGCCTTTAATAATTCCACCTCCTTTTGGAGATTCGTATTCAATGAATTTTGATGCTAACCGCGCATCATCCTGGGGTATTTGTATTTTTTTTATATAATCTGGTGAGATAAAACCTAGTAAAGATCCAACTGTAATGCCTCCTACGGCATAGGTAGAAAGTCTGTCTAAGAATAATCTTCTTGGTATTCTATCATGTGCATAATCATCATAGAGGTCAAACACTTCTTGTTTAATGTCATCTTTTTTTAGCTTATCCATAATTTTATTTAAGTACTTGTTGCATAAAAATTTCCTTGTAAGCCCTGCCAATAGGGATATTGGTATGCTCATCCAAACGGACTTGGTTCCCAATTATTTTTTCAATTTTCGAGATATTTAGAATATAAGATTTATGTGTTCTAATGAACTTTCCTTTGTCTAAAGTCTCTTCCCAAAACCGCAGTGGTTCATGTGAAAGATATTTTTTTTCTTGCGTATGAACTTCTGTGTAGTCCGCATCAGATTGTATAAACTTAATATCTGCCACATTAATTTTTATATGCTCATAGCCAGATTTAATAAAGATAACATCTGTATGAGCTGGCAAATCAATCTGATTCTGTATTGCATTAGGTTCGAGTTCCGGTAATCGAACTTTTGAGACTGCTTGAATAAAACGCTCAAAAGAAAATGGCTTCAAAAGATAATCTACTACATGATACTCATAACTCTCTAATGCATAATCAGAAAAGGCAGTGGTGAGTATTATATTTGGTTTTTGTTCAAGCGTTTTTAAAAAATCTATACCAGATATTTTTGGTAGATGTATATCTAAAAATATAAGATCAACCTCACCTTTTCTTAAAAATTCCATTGCTTGTAAGGCATCAGGAAAAGTGCCTGCAAGTTCAATATTTCCTAGGTCTGTTATATACTTTTTAAGTACCCGTTGTGCTGGTGGTTGATCCTCTATGATAATACATCGCATCATACGGTAGCTAATTTTAAATTCATTTTTAAATGTACGGAATAACTATTCTCTGTATCATTTATAACCAAGTTATGAGCGTCTGGGTAAAGTAATTTTAGTCGTTTTTTGACGTTTTGAAGCCCTATCCCATTCGTAAGTTTTTCTGTATTTGTATCTGCTCTATAAGAGTTTTTACATTCAAAATCTAATTCCCCGTTAGGAGTAACTTTTATTTTTATGTCTATAAAAATATCTTCTGATTGACTTGCGGTACTGTGTTTAAATGCATTTTCAATGAATACCGTTAATATTAGTGGTGCTATTAGATATCCAGAGGGTATTTGTTCTGATTGAAATAGTACTTCACCTCGATCCTCTATCTGTAGTTCATTCAGTTGCGTAAAGTTTTTTAAATGTTCAATTTCTTTGCGTAGCGCTACAAAATTCTCTTTACAATCATATAACATGTAGCGCAGTACAGAAGAAAGCTCTAGAATTATAGATGGTGTTTTAGGAGACTGCTCAATAGCATGAGAGTACATGTTATTTAGGTTATTAAATAGAAAATGTGGATTAATTTGGGATTTTAAAAACTGTAACTCGCTTTCCTTAACAGAGCTGCGTAATTCTTCTACTTCTTTTTGTTTAAGAGACGCATCCCAAGCAAACTTGAATCCTGCCAAAATTGTAATAACCGGCATTACATCTAACAGACTGTAAATTACACCTGGAAAGCGCGTACCTCTGGTATCTGGGAAATAAATGCGCTCTAGAACTAACTCCTCAACAGCTATAATGGCAGCCACTATGATGCTAACATAAAGGAAGAACAGCAAATACTGCTTGCTATAAAAAAACCGTGGTAGTAATACATAATTAATAACCAAGGCACCTAAGGCATAATTTAGAAAGGCTACTATCTGAAATTCTTCTATTTGGGGCTGGTGTCTGTCAAAGGAGAAAAAAAGAAAAAGGATGATATGTAAAATAACTTGGAATATGACTTCCTTAGAAGTACTATTTAAAACAAATTCTTTCTTTGCCATTTGATAAAAATACCATTTTAACGATTTGTATTGCAAAAGAAAACCGTTATCGACATGTTTAGGGGTGCGAACGTTTAAAAGATTTGGATACCGTATTCATATCCATAGCCAAGTAGTTGGTTTAAAAGAGCTATATCTTTGTGTCTTGGTTATTTAAGTAATATAAGATTAGACAAATATTTTAAATGTTATTTGATTTCTTGAAGTCTAATGAAAATTAAAGATTCATAAAAAAACACATACCTTTATTTGAAGCTAAATTGGTAAACTTAGATGAATAGCGAATTTAATCCTCAATATCCCTCCGTAGAAGATTTAAGAACAAAGGCAAAACAACGCATACCCAAGTTTGCATTTGAATACTTGGATGGTGGCTGTAATGAAGATGTAAGTATTGTTAGAAACACCTCAGAAATCCGTAATGTACAATTACAACCACGTTATTTAAGAAATAGCGGTCAAAGTTCCTCCAAAACTAAGGTTATGGGAATGGAGTTCGATGCTCCTTTTGGAGTTGCCCCAGTGGGTCTACAGGGTCTTATGTGGCCTAATTCACCAGAAATTTTGGCCAAATCTTCATTCAAACATAACATCCCCTTCATATTAAGTACAGTGACAACGATGAGTATAGAACGCGCTAGCGAACTTACCGAGGGGAATGCATGGTTTCAATTATATAATCCTGCAGAAGATACCGTACGAGATGATATTATCAACAGAGCAGTAGCAGCAGAATGTCCTGTGTTGGTGCTGTTATGTGATGTTCCAACGTTTGGGTATCGGCCACGGGATATACGAAACGGCTTGGCGTTACCACCAAAAATGAGTCTTTCTAATATTATGCAAATACTTGGTAAGCCTAATTGGGCTTATAATACCTTAAAATATGGCCAGCCAACGTTTGAAACTTTAAAGCCGTATACCCCAGAAGGATTAAATTTAAAACAACTAGGTACGTTTATGGATAAGACTTTTTCTGGACGTTTAGATGAGGAGCGAATAAAGCCTATCCGCGACAAATGGAAAGGAAAACTGGTACTAAAAGGTGTTGCTTCTGAACAGGATACCCAAGATGCTATTCGTTTAGGCTTTGACGGAGTTATAGTTTCCAATCATGGGGGAAGACAGTTGGATGCAGCCCAGTCTACAATTAATTCCCTCTCAGAAATCACCTTAAAATATAGTGATCAAATTGAAATCATGATGGACAGTGGAATACGCTCTGGACCAGATATAGCAAGAGCTATGGCAACTGGAGCCAAATTCACGTTTATGGGCCGTTCCTTCTTATATGGTTGTGGTGCCTTAGGTAATAAAGGTGGCGATCATACCATTTCTATGTTAAAGACTCAGTTTAAGCAGGTGATGGATCAGTTGTGTTGTGAGCGGGTAGAAGACCTGCCAAAACATCTAATAAAACCTAAATAACCAAGAATTTATTTGTCTTTTACTGCAATAGGTTTTAATCTGATGTATCCAACGGCATCTAATACTTTTATGATTAGGTAGGTAATATCAATCTCGTACCATTTTACGCCAAAATTAGCTCTACTTGCATGCTTATGATGGTTATTATGATAACCTTCGCCCATCATTAAAAAATCAAAACGAAAAAGATTTTTGCTTGTGTTTTTCATCTTGAAATTAACATAGCCATATATATGACCAAACCAATTAATTATTACCCCATGTATCGGTGCCATTAAAAAGGTTATGGGTAATAATAACCATTGCCACCAGGCCGTTGCAAAAGAAACAAAGAACAAAATATAAAATACAATCCATAGGACTCTAGATAAACGCGAACTTGCAAACGCGTCAAATTTTTTCCATTGTGGTACGTTTTTAGTGAAACGTTCGTCAATTTCTACACGGTCTTTATTAATGTCTTGATAAATTGTTTTTGTCTTCCACATCATCGCAAATAAATTGGCATCATGGGAAGGAGAGTGTGGGTCATCTTTAGTATCTGTATACGCATGGTGCATGCGATGCATAATACCATAACCATATGCACTTAAATAACTAGCGCCTTGAAATACCCAAGTTAAAATGAAGGTGAGGCGTTCCATTCCTTTAGACATAGTAAAGACTTGATGAGCGGCATAACGATGAAGAAAGAAAGATTGAAAAAACAAGCCTCCGTACCATAATGCTAAAACGAATATAACAACAACCATAACTTTTTTTTTTGCAAAGTTAATTTGATGTTGGAAACGAAACAATGAACCTAAATCAATAAAATGGGTTTATAATCGCTTCCTAATTCTGCTTAAAGCTTGTGCGGTGACACCAATGTATGAACTTATATATTTTAAAGGAATTACTTTTAAAAGCTCTGGTCGTTCTTTAAAAAGCTTAACATAGCGTTGTTCAGCACTAAGATGTAATAAGTCCTGTTCACGTTTAGATTTTAGTAAAAAGAGACGTTCTGCTGTTAATCTTCCTATTAGATTTCCTATTTGAGTGGTATTGTACACTGCTTGTAAGTCATCATAAGTAATACTTAAGACACGAACTTCAGTAAGAGCTTGTAATTGATAAGCAGATGGCTTTTGGGTTAAGAAAGAGTCATAAGCACTTATAAACTGATCTTTAAAACTAAAACCAAAAGTAATTTCTTTATCAGGGTCCTCCTTAGGAATATATAAGCGGACAACTCCAGATTCTATAAAAGAGATGGTGTTTTCTATTTCGTTTAATTTTAAAAATACAGTTTTCTTTGGAATAACACGTGGTTGTAATTTTGAAGTAAAGAAACCCCAGTCTCGATCAGAAATCGTTGCTATGTGATCTAAGTAAGCTTTTATTTGTTCCAAATGAGTTCATGGTAATGATTACTATCCAAAGGTAATTATTCATAACCGCTCTATAAGGATTAGTTACAACTTAATAAAGAGGGAAGGGTAGCTGAATATCAAAATTTAATCCATAAAAAAAACCTCTAACTGTTTTAAAAGTTAAGAGGTTTTTGTGACCTGGCTGGGG
>CALHVP010000079.1 GCA_938038975.1 uncultured Maribacter sp.
ATGAAAATAAATATACTTTTTATTGGGTTAATTTTAACTTGTTCTTTTATTCGAGGTCAAGGTCAAGGGGAAGCTACTTCAAATGCGGTAAAACACTTAGGTGCAGGCGTTGCCATAGGTGCAGTTGGCGGATATGCCGCACATAAAATATTCAATGGAAACCGTGCTTGGACTTGGGCAGGTGCTGTAGGTAGTAGTCTCGCCGCTGGCTTAGCAAAAGAAACATATGATCAATCTCGAGGTGCTGTATGGGAAAACGAGGATATCGTATATACTGCAATTGGCGGTTTAATATCAGGTTTGGTAATGGATATGCTGCTTAATAAACGCAGAAGTAGTGGAAAGCGTTGTGGTTGCCCTCCGCTGGCTGTTCATATGAACAGAGTTGATTTTAATTTTGTAGGAGATTTTGAAACTGGTTCTGGAGATATAGCCTCAGCCATACAAGCAAATCACTTTATAAACAATGGCTTATAATAAGCCTCTTGCCTTAATTTCTAAATACTTATTTATTGTATTTATAGTAAGTTCTTCTGGCTTGGTTAAGATGGTTTGTATACCGTAACGTTGTAATTCTTTTTGCATTAATTTCTTATCTAACGTAAACTTTTCAGCGATAGTTTTATGATAAATTGCTTGTACGTCTTCTGCATCAGTTGCAATTAGTTTTTCTAGTTCAGAATTTTCAAAAAAGATAACGACCAACACATGCTTTTTTGCCAATGCTAATAAAAAGGGAAGTTGCCTTTTTAAAGCAGATATGTGCTCAAAATTAGTGTACAACAACAGCAAGCTTCTTTGGTTTATCTTTCTTTTTACGTGGCCATATAAAGCACCAAAATCAGAGTCAGTATACGCTGTATTTATATTGTATAGTGTTTCTAATATGTTGTTTAGATATGTTGGTTTCTGTACTGCTGGTAAGTAAGTTTCTATCTGTTTTGAGAAAGCTACTAGTCCCGTTTTATCATGCCTTTTTAAAGCAACGTTACTAAATGCCAAGGCGCTATTAATAGCGTAATCTAATAATTTAAGTCCGTTAAAAGGCATTTTCATCACCCTGCCGGTGTCTATAATGGAATATACAGGTTGTGACTTCTCATCCTGATATTGATTTACCATTAACTGGTTCTGCTTTGCTGTAGCTTTCCAGTTAAGTGTACGAATATCATCTCCGGGCACATATTCTTTAATTTGTTCAAATTCCTGGGTATGTCCCAGTTTGCGTATTTTTTTTAAGCCTAGGTTTGATAAGCGATTGTTTATTGCTAAAAAATCATATTGCTGCATTTGAATGATAGAAGGGTAGACAGGTACCATCTGATCTTTTTGAAACACAAATCGCCGTTTTATTATACGTAGAGGAGAAGAGGCATAAATATTTAAATTGCCAAAAACATATTCCCCCCTATCTACTGGTCTTACGGTATATTCAAAAACTTGTTTCTCGTCTTTAAAACTGCTGGTTTTGTAGTCAAAATCTCTTTTCTGAAATTGCTGAGGAAGTTCGTCTATTATACTAATGTTTGTTTTAAAAGGATAGTTAGTGTCAAACTGTATACGAACAGGATTTAAATCACTATTAGATAATTTTTTAGGCAATATTCTCTTAGCCTCTATTCCTTTTCCTGTTCCATACAGTAGAAAAACGTCCAACATAAAAGCAGCTACCAATACCAATATGAGTACCCAAGCAATAGGATACAACCATTTAAACCAATAAGACAGGATAAAGCAAGCGCTCAGCAAGGCCAAGTACCTAAAAAATGTGTTGTGTATGTAGAATGATTTAAAAAACTGCATTTATCTTGGGATTTCTACGCTTTCTGTAATCATCTGCACCACGCTTTCCGTTGTCATACCTTCCATTTCACGTTCTGGTGTCAGTATCACTCTATGATTAAGTACGGGGACCAATGCTTTTTTAACATCTTCTGGAGTAACAAAATCTCTACCGTTAATTGCAGCAAATGCTTTGGCACTATTTAATGCAGCTATCGATGCTCTAGGAGATCCTCCAAGATATAAATGTGGATGATTTCTAGTTTTTGTGATGATGTCCGCTATGTACTTAAATATTTTTTCTTCTACTATAATTTCCTGAATTTGACTTTTAAACCCTAAAAGTGCTTTAGGGGTAAGTACGTTCTTTATTTCCTTTACTGCTAGGTTTCCCCTACGTTCATGATGAGTTTTTAAAATTAAAACTTCTTCATCCACGTTAGGGTAGTTAACTTTTACTTTAAATAGAAAACGGTCTAACTGAGCTTCAGGTAAAGCATAGGTGCCTTCTTGTTCTATAGGATTTTGAGTTGCAAGGACCATAAAAGGTGCAGCCATAGGGTATGTAGTACCATCCATAGTTACCTGGCGCTCCTCCATAGATTCAAACATAGCGGCCTGCGTTTTTGCTGGCGCCCTGTTAATTTCATCAATTAATACAATATTGGAAAAAATAGGACCTTTTTTAAATTCGAACTCAGAAGATTTTACGTTAAAAATACTGGTCCCAAGAATATCACTAGGCATAAGGTCTGGTGTAAACTGTATACGGCTAAAGTCTGTTTTTAAGGTCTTTGCAAATAACTTTGCAGTTATGGTCTTAGCAACGCCAGGAACTCCTTCTATAAGAACGTGACCGTCTACCAACAAGGAAACAATCAAAAGCTCTATAAAGTTCTCCTGTCCAATAATTACTTTTCCTAGTTCCGCTTTTATATCACCTACGGCTTTTTGAAGACCTTCTAAAGGTATCCTGTTATTAAAATCAAGGTCATTGGATTGCTGTTCGTTATTTTCCATCAGCTTTAGCTTTAAATTTTTGAATTAAGGTATTTAGTTTCAATAGGTCGGCATCGGTTAATTGGTCACTATTTCTAATCTGTTCCATAAAGGAAAATACACGTCTTACAAATTCCAATGAATGTCCACTTCTATTAGCGAGATTACTGTAAAAATCATCTTCTTTTGTAATACTGCCTATGTAATATCTTGTACGTATCCAATCTAAAAAGTAATTTATTTTATGTTCAGCAATTGCTTTTTGGTCGCTTTGTACATAATACATGTCTGATATGGTCCTAGTAAAATCCAATGTTCTATTAGTAAGTGGTGTTACCACAGGAATAGCTCGTTGTTTTCTTTTGCCTTCAAAAACAACATAGACTAACGCACCTATCAAAGCAATATAATATGCCCATTTGAGCTCTTTTGTATTTAGAAAAATATACATAGGTGACGTATAAAACGATTTTCCACTTCGGTAATGATTATCTATATAAATAGGCCTCTTATCATCTAAATAAGACAGAAGACCCGCTGTATAGTTTTTGTTTTCATCTTTAAGGATGAAGTAATTAGTAAATGCTTCTGGAAAGGTGGATAGTATAATAGAACCATCCCCAAACGGATGCTTGAGCATATTAATTTTCAGCTTTTCTTTTTCTTCAATACGAATAGTTACTTGGCCCAATACGCTGCTGTTTAAAGTGTCTATTTCGCTAAAATAAGGAGTAGAGGTGTCTCTGTTAAAAGTAATTGAATCGGTTAAGTTAAAATTAGGATTTACGAGCGTATGTACTTGTTTCTGGTTAGTTTCAAATCCACTATACATATAATCAACATCCAGCCCCAGGGTATCTCTTAATTTTTCTTCAAAGTTTTTAGATGCAATAAAGAGGGTATTGCCTTTGCTCGTCCATTCTAAAAGGGAATTCAATTCTTCTTTATTAAACTGTATGTTGTTATTAATAAATAAGTAAGTGCCTACCAAAGTATCGTTCGCCCCTATAAATTCAAATGGAGGGGTGTACACCTGCTGTAATTGTTCATTGAACATAGTTTCCATAATAGTGGTAAACACATAGGTTCCGTACGGAATTTTATGAGCTGCCACATAGGAAGGAAACCAATTAATTTCTTTAGGCTTGCTATACTGTATAAGCATAAAGGCGGATAAGGTAAGCACCGCAATAACGATATATATGCCTCCTTTTTTACCCATTAGATATTGATGTTTTTAGTGAAAGAAAGCTAGTTTCTGCCTTTTCATATTTGCTCTGGTCTATAGGAAATTCGCCATACCAAAAGTAATTATAGAGGCGTGTGCATGTGGCGAAGGGCAGCACCAGTTCTTGCTTTTGTAATTCTAGTGTATAATCCTCATTAGTTTTTTGTAATTCCCAAGTAATTAATTCTTTTTCGCTCAGGAGCTGCAGCATGTATAGGTAATTATACCGTACAGCCAAACGATAGTCTTTTTGAGTTAAAGCACTTGAAATCAATTGTTGTATATCTTCATTTTTAATGATATGCTCCTCTTCAGAAAGCGCAACTATTGCTTGATTTTTTTTGGCGTGTATAACCGCTCTCGCATTTACGCTTAAGAAAAATTTGATAAGGATAAATAGAAGAATTACTAACAATACATACGGCAGTATTTGTAAAAATGTACTAAAAGCACCGGCTGCCTTTTCTATGCCAAAGAGCCATTCAAATAGCTTAATAAAAATACTGCTTAACCAGTTTTTAAAAGAAATCCACCATTCTGGTGCGGCACTTTTCACCACTTCATAATCAAAATCTGGATTGTTCCTAAATTGCTCTAATTGGCCTTCATCTATTTGAATAGGTGTTAGGTTAGTAGTATCGTTTTTAATCGTGACGATACTGTCTTGAGCCTGTAACGGACAAAAAGATAAGACAACAAATAAACCAATTAAAAACGGATACCGCATATTTAGTTTTCGCGTATTTCTCCTAAGTTATCAATACGCTCATAAGTGCCAGTAAAATTCTTCTTTTCGTTTAGATTAAAATAAATAAAGACTCCAGCAATAATGCTTATTAGATTTAATAAAAACTGAGCTAATGAGCTAATCACGTTAAAAAGAATGTAGATGGGGTCTTTAAAGATATCCATCATCCCTTCTGCATCCATTTCTCCAGAAAAGACTCCCATTTTTATCCATTGGTATATCGCGGTTGGTATAGCAAAAACGTAACTAGCTATACCCACAATGATACCTATTACGAATATAGTGGCAAAGGTCATCCACCATTCATCTTTTACTAAATTGAAACTATAGCTGTAAGCGTCAGATGCTCCCATTCTATTATAGACCATTATACAGAAAGAAAGTGATAACGGAACATACAGGTAAATTCCAGGAATAAAACAGAAAATCATGCCGACAGCTACCGAAAGACCAACCATAATACCAAGTCCTATAAAACTCCAAAAACTATCATATACTTCTTTTCGTATGGTTTCAACATCAATAGCGCCTTTACCATTAGCATAGGATTTAATGTAGTGTAATACAGTAGATTGCGACATGGTATAAACAGCTACTATTGATATTACATAAACAAGTCCTATTACAGCTGTAGTTGCCAAACTTGCGGCTTCGAAGCCATCATTAAAAGCTATTAGGTTGAAGATGTCACCGGCAAAATATAAGTAGAGAATTAATGAAACTACCATGGCTGCTAAAAACGGTCCTACTACCTTAAAGTAGACATTGAAAAAGGGTTTAAACTCGTTTCTGAAAAAGGCGAAAGTATCTGATAATATCTCGCCTAACTCTCGTTGCTTCTTGAATTCTATATAATTACTTTTCATGTAGTTGATTGGTTTTTATGTAACTGGATTGGATAAATAATGTAATAAAAAATAATAAGTGCTAATGAGGCAGTAATAATTAATAGGGCAAGCCAATCTGGCATTTCTGTATGCCTGGTAACAAAACCTTCTAAGAAACCCGCTATAATAAAGAAAGGCACGGTACTTAATATAATTTTAAGTCCGTTTTTAACACCTCTTTTAAACGATTCTAATCGGGTATAAGTTCCAGGAAACAACATACCGTTTGCTAATACTAGCCCAGCACTACCCGCAATGATGATTACCGAAATTTCAATAGTACCATGAATCCAGATGGTTCGCATAGATTCCCAGAGTAGTCCTTTTTCATAAAAGAAATATTGAAAGCTACCTAACATAATACCGTTTTGTAGCATAACCATCAGCGTTCCAATACCTAGTAAGAATCCATATACAAATGCCATTAATGCCACTCGTACATTATTGATAGTAATTCCAAGAAACATATTAAACTCACCCATTTGTTTATAAACCGCCATGGGATCTCCTTTTTCTATGTTTTCTAATGTCATATTTACATAACCATCACCAAGAATAGAGCGTACAAAGTCTCCTTCATTGGCAGCAGAAAACGCTCCTACAAATGTGAAGAACCCAAAAACTAAAAAAGCAATGAGTAGTTCGCGATGGTGTTGCTTGAATAGTAAAGGAAATTCTGTCTTCCAAAAACTGATAATTCTATTTTTGGATTCACGTTTTGTTTTGTAAATTTTTTGATGCGCTTGTGAAGCCAGCGAATTTAAGTACCGCTCCGTATTACTAGTAGGGTAAAAAGTCTTTGCGTAACTTAAATGATCTGTTATCTCAATGTATAAATCAGACAATACATTGGGAGCAATATCCGTTTTGTTAGCCAATGCGCTTTCAAAAGTTGACCATTTATCCTTATTTTGTTTTACAAAAGCGGCTTCGCGCATTAACTTTAGGGTTTATATCAAAGAAACAAAAGAATGGAACAATTTCAAATAGAAACAGCTCAAAATATTAGCATAGATCAAAATACGGCACACCTAGGTGAACGTATGTTGGCTTACCTAATAGATACTGTAATCATTGTTATCTATTACGTGCTTATGATTTGGCTTCTATTAGCTTTAGATGTTGATGCAGGTGATCAGTGGGCTATATTTATGGTTGCAGGGTTACCGGCTTTTCTGTACTATTTGGTTTTGGAAACTTTCATGGATGGTAAAACTATTGGAAAGCATTTAATGCAACTTCGAGTAGTTAAGTTAGATGGTTCTAAACCAGATTTCTCCAGTTATTTTATGAGATGGATTCTCCGAATTGTGGATATTTCTATCAGTTCTGGCGGTGTAGCAGTATTTACCATTTTAATGAGAGGAAAAGGACAACGGGTGGGTGATATTGCTGCAGGTACTACTATTATTAGCGAGAAAAAAAGAGTGTTCTTAAAAGATACTTTACTTAGAGAGCTCCCCGACGATTATGTGCCTCAGTTCTCTCAAGTAACCGTATTTACAGATCGGGAAATGGGTACGATAAAAGACCTTTATGACAAAGCTAAACGTAACGGTGATCATAATGTTATTCTATCTTTGAGCATAAGAATAAAAAAAGTCACTCAGATTACAAATACTATGCAACCTATAGATTTTTTGGATGTTGTTATCAAAGATTATAGTTATTATACACAACAATTGTAGCCTATGTTTTATTTAGTAATTGATATTTTAGGTACGGTGGCTTTCGCTATCTCTGGAGTTCTGGTCGCCATGGAAAAGAAGTTAGATTTGTTTGGTGTGCTAATCATTGCTTTTGTAACTGCTGTTGGCGGTGGAACATTACGGGATTTATTAATTGGAAACACGCCTGTGGGGTGGATGACAACATCCTCTTATATCCTTACTATTTCTATTACGGTAATCACTGCAATCTTATTTGTAAAGCAGTTGCGTTATTTTAGAAAATCATTGTTTCTTTTTGATACTATTGGTATAGGATTGTATACTATGGTAGGGGTAGAGAAAGGTTTAAATGCAGGGCTTTCACCGGTAATATGTATTATTTTAGGAACAATTACAGCTAGTTTTGGAGGTGTAATTCGTGATATTTTATGTAATGAAATTCCTGTTATTTTTAGGAAGGAAGTGTATGCTACTATTTGTATTCTAGGAGGTATAATTTATTTTATATTAATTCAGTTCCCTATGGATAACACCTATGCGTATATTGCGGCGATACTGTCTATTATTGTTATGCGTCTTTTGGCAGTAAAGCTTAAAATTTCCTTACCAAATATTTACAAGAATTAATATTTATCTGGTAGTATTTTTATTTTACTAACTACTCAACCACCACTGCATCTTGTATGTACGTGTTTTGTATGGGCCAATCTCCTTTGCCTATGGGTTGTTGATTAATTTTATCAACTACATCCATCCCTTCTATTATCCTCCCAAATGGAGTGAATTCGCTATCTAAATGATAAGCTCCTGGATCTGTAACCACGATAAAAAACTCAAAAGGAGAGGCTAACATATGAGGATTATTAATTTCACTACTGGGCATGGAAATGGTACCTCTATGATGTTTGTGACCTTTACGTGTATCAGGTGGTAATAAATACCTGCCTATTACACTTCGTTTTTTCCCTGTTTTGCTATCATCGGAATTTCCACCTTGAATAATAAAATTGGTAACTACTCTATGAAATTGGGTGTCTTTAAAGTAGCCTTTCCTGGTGAGGTAAATAAAATTGGCTTTATGATAAGGTACATTATCGTAAAGCGCTACCACAAAAGAACCAAACCTAGTGGTAATTTTCACCTTGTTAGCCTTTAGGTCCTTCTGATATTTAAAAAAGAAATCGATAGCATTCTCCTCGGTAAGCTTAAAGGCTTCCTCTTTATTTTCGTTTACTAAGATATCTTCAGTAATAGAATCCAACTTTATATCTGTGCTAGTTTCTGTAGGCTTTGCTATCTTAGGATTATCTTTACATCCCAATAATACTATTGCCATAGCATATAGCAATAGCCAAATTTTTATAAAACGCATGGATTTCAGTTTTTTTGAACAACGAATATCAAAAATAAAAGATCTACCACTACCTGGGGAGTCTTCTCACCATAAAATGGTTCCGGAATTTAGAGTTAATGAACTGTTACAAGCAAAATCTAACAAGGAGTTACCTAGAAAGGCAGCCGTGATGGCATTGTTTTACCCAAGTCAAAATGCAGAAACTCAATTATTATTTATTTTAAGAAAAACATACAAAGGAGTGCATAGTAATCAAGTAGCATTCCCTGGTGGTAAAGCAGAAATAGAGGATGCTAATTTAATGGTTACGGCATTAAGGGAAACTCATGAGGAAGTTGGAGTTCATCCGGATGATATTGATGTTCTAAAAGAATTGTCTGAAATTTATATTCCACCTAGTAATTTTGATGTGTTACCTTTTATAGGGGTATATAAGAAACCAAAACCTTTTGTGATACAAGAAACAGAAGTAGAAGCTTTATTAGAGGTTTCTCTTGCTGAATTGTTGTCAGATGAGAGTATAACTATAAAAAATATTACAACCTCATATGCAAAGAATGTAGATGTACCTGCCTTTAAACTAAACGGTTACATTGTTTGGGGAGCAACGGCTATGATGTTAAGTGAGATTAAGGTATTATTAAAACAAGTGTTATAAACCATATTTATTACTTTAGCACCTATGGGATTGTTTAAGAAAAACCCTTTTGGGCATAATTTACTTTTAAAAAAATGGCTTATCCGTATTCTTGCGGTTCTAACCCATCAACGGTATAAGCGCTTTAATAAATTAGAAATAGAAGGTTCTGATATTATTAGAAATCTAGAAGGGAATAATGTGCTTTTTGTTAGTAATCACCAAACCTATTTTGCAGATGTCGTGGCTATGTTTCATGTATTTAATGCTAGCTTAAGCGGGCGTGAGAATAGCATTAAGAATGTAGGATATATTTGGCAGCCGAAATTGAATATGTATTATGTGGCTGCAGCGGAGACTATGGGAAAAAGTCTATTGACTAAGGTTCTAGCATACGCAGGGTCTATAAGTGTTCAACGTACTTGGCGTGCCGAGGGTAAGGATGTAAATAGACAAGTAAAAATGAGTGATATATCTAATATTGGCACTGCGCTAGATGATGGTTGGGTAATTACTTTTCCTCAGGGAACCACCACACCATGGAAGCCATTGCGAAAAGGAACAGCACATATAATTAAGAAATATAAGCCAGTAGTAGTACCTGTTGTTATAGATGGTTTTAGACGTTCTTTTGATAAAAAAGGACTACGGGTAAAGAAGAAAGGTATATTGCAGTCTATGGTTATTAAGGAGCCGCTTGAGATAGATTATGACAATGAATCTACCGAGTCTATTATTGAGAAACTAGAGTATGCCATTGAGCAGCACCCATCATTTTTAAAGGTTATTTCTGAAAAAGATTTACTTGCTTACGAAGAAGAAAATAAAGAACGTAAATGGCGTAAAACAAATAATTCTTAAAACGCTAGTTGCTTTAATTCTTTGTAATTTCCCTTTAGTTTCTTTAGAAGGAGACCATACAATAAGTAGTAAACGCCTCCCATAAACAAGGTTAAGCATATTCCTGTAATTCCAATCACCAACATTAGTGTAACTCTAAGCTTATCTGGTGATATCTTATCTAGCCCTTCTTTTAATTCAGGAAAAGCATCTGTAATATTCTCATTTAAGTATACTCCAATAAGCATAATGATAACACTTACCATAATCATACTAAGAGAAAATATAACGTAGTGTTTTACTGTTTTCCTTGTTTTAATAATCTTTTTCATCAAGTTTTTGGAGTTATCCAAAACCGAGATTTCTTTAAATCTAGTATAGAATTGAAAAATGAAGTAAAGTGCAACTGCATAAATAAATATGGAAAGTGTAAATAGATATTTTGAAACACCTATTTGTTCATAAACTTGCATCGCATCACCCATAGGTGGAGCGAAAATCAAAAGTTGAGGTAATGTAAACTCTAGAATACTTATAATGAGAATCCATTTTACAATCGACGAGGATTTTTTCCATATCATTTTATGGATTTCCTCATAGGATAACGTTGGCAAATCTGCTGTCTTTTTCTGCCAGTCTTTTTTCAATAATTCCAGTTCATCCGTCATAACTCAAGGATTCAAAAGGGTTCTTAATTTTGTTTTTATACGGTTTATCTTCACCCTAGCATTTACTTCCGTAATTCCT
>CALHVP010000080.1 GCA_938038975.1 uncultured Maribacter sp.
ATTTAATGAGTTCGTATTTTGGGATACGCACCCTAATGGCAGGGACTTCGCCTAGCGCAAGAAAATATCGTTTTATGGGTCAGCTTAAACAGTATTTCAAGTTAATTGAAGCTAAAAATATTACAGCTTAGATTTAGGTAAATACAATACTTCCTTGATTTTCTGAATTACCTCATCGGGAGCTATGGTTTCCATAGCTTGGTCATAACCCTCAGGAAATTTATTTCAATATACAGAAGTTGGTATCAAAGGATATTTCTCTCTATCTGCCAATAGTGCATTACTTGGGTCTTGCCCAAAAGGATAAAACCCAGCATGAGGATGTGTTACGCCCCAAAGCGTTATTGTTGGGATACCGTACATAGCCGCCAAGTGAGAATTACCACTATCCATAGCCACCATTAACTCTAAATTGGAAATAAGACCTAGCTCTTCTTTAAATTTAGCCTTGCCTACAATACTAATACAGTGATCAAATTCTTTTTCCCAAGATTCTAACTTTTGCTTTTCTAAGGGACCACCACCAAACAGAAGGATTTGATGCGTTCCAAAATCATTAAGCTGTTTTACTACAGTTTTCATAGATTCCAATGGATACATTTTTCCCTTAAACGCAGCAAACGGTGCTATTCCAATATATTTTCTATTATCAGCTCCTATAGTCCTCATTAGAGTAAGTGAAAGCTTTTTCTTTGGAAGAATATATTCTTTTTTAAGTTCTATAGGAAAACCTAAGTCAGTAAAAACATCTACATAACGTAAATGCGTAGACCTTAAAGGTTCAAATATTTTATTGGTTGCTGCGGTAAGCGCTTTCTTTTCCTTTCGCCCTTTATTCAACTGTCGGAAAGGGACACTTTGTATACTGAAAAATTGTTTTAGAATAGTACTTCTAAGTACATTGTGCAAATCTGCAACCCCATCAATCTTGCATGATTTTAATTCTTTATAAAGTTCCCAAATGCCAAAAACACCTTTATGTTTTCCCTTTACATCAGCATTATGAACAATTACGTTAGGTATCTCAGATAGGATAGGTGCAAAAAATGGTTTCGTAAGTATGGTCAACTTAAGTTGAGGATAGGTGCTTGTCAACGCAATCAACACAGGAACAGTCATGGCTACGTCTCCCATTGCAGAAAGTCTAATGACTAGCAAGTGATGCTTTTTGTCATTTGCTAGTTTCAAAGTAGTATCGTTACTCATAAATCAAATACTTACGACTAGTATCAATCGTCCCTATACTAATTACCGTTATTACTTCTTTATCCTTTATGAGTTTTTCTTAAAACAGGATTAAGTTCATCATCGTTATACATTTTCATCTGCTTATAGACCTTCATATATTTTTTTCCAGATTCAATATCGGCCAAAAGTTGATTAATCGCTGTGGATAAATCAGTACGTTGTTCTAGTAAAACGACAAGTTTAGCTTTACACTTTTCTACATGTTCAGGAGATGCATCCGTCCGTGTTGCTTCCTCCTTCATATGATACACTTTCAAAGCCAAAATAGAAAGACGATCAATAGCCCAAGCGGGACTTTCGGTATTTATAGTGGCGGTCTCTTTACTTTCTACCGATTGGTATTTGCTTAAAAAATAACTATCTATATATTCAACCAAATCTGTTCTGTCTTGATTGCTAGCATCTATTTTTCTCTTTAAAGTCAAAGCTGAATTTGGCTCTATTTCTGGATCCCTTATAATATCTTCATAATGCCATTGCACTGTGTCTATCCAATTTTTTCTATACAATAAATGTTCAATACTATCTTGAGCATATGGATTTGAAAAAGACTGATATACATCGTCTTTAATATGATATTCTATTATACTTTCCTGAAAGATTTTGAATGCAAGCTCACTGAACATATTACTTCGATTTTTACAAATATACTTCTAATTAAGCAACCCATAATCTACCTAAAAACATTATCAAAGGGACTACAGTGCATACAATAAGTACCAATTCTAAAACATTTCGCCTCTTAATAGCATCTATGTAGTTGCAAATAAAAATTACGCATGGGAAAAAGGTGATTATTATAGCATATGTACTTTCACTAAGGACCAATACATTTACCAGTAGTCCAAGAACAAATGATAAGGCAATAATACGCACTGTAATAATCTTTCCAGTTCCAGACTTTCCTAAAGCTAAGAAGGCCCATAATGCAAGTAAAAGGTTTATTATTATATATACACTGATCTTTATACTAGCTCCCCAATTGAATGGATAAATGGCGGCAAAATCTATTCTGAAATTATAGTGCTCCCATAAAAAATTTGGAATTCCTACTAGAATTAAAGCTGTATAGCTAATCATAAAAAAAGCGAAGGCTGCAGAAAGCACTACAAACCAATTCCTACTATTCTTAGGTTCATAAATGTAAATGGCAACAAAAACCAGAAGTAGGTATACAATAGCCCAATCATAAAATAAGCTAGAAGTAAGAATCCACAAGGTAGCATCAAATACTTTTGACTTTACATCTTTCAAAGACTTAATACTCAATAATCTTCTTGTAGCAAGCAATAGCAGTAAACTGCATAGTATCGCATTAGTATCTGTAAGGGTTTCTGGGAAAACCACGAATAAGATCACATAAAAGAGAATAGCATAAGAATTTGGCTCAGTTAATTTGTTTCGTTTAGCAATAAAATCTACTACGAATACGCTAAATAAAAGAATACTAAGAACCCCTGTTTCTAGGACAACTTGATTAACCGAAAAATCGTTTTTAAAAAGGTAAACTTGGACTACCCAATAATAGAGAAACAAGAAAACCGACAAAATGATAAAATTAATAGGTTTAGTTTTTCCAAAAATGCTTGAAATCATCTGCGATTTTTATACTTTTGCAATGTAAATATAGGAATAACATGAAGTCATTATTTGAAGGTATCCAGGATTTATTTGTAAATGTACTCTTTGCACCATTTGATATGTTACGATTTATGCAAAGTTGGACCCTATCTAACACTGTGAATTGGTTATTTATGTTAATAGGTTCAGTAGCATTTATTTATTGGATGTTACAACTGAAAAAATATAACGATAATGGCGAAGAAGACAAATCTGTAACTTCTCATTCATACTTATAGATTACTTTAAAGGTAAAAAGCACGTTTTATATGGTAACGTTACCATGTAAAACGTGCTTTTTGGTTCCTGTTAGTACTATTTATTTACAAATCGAATCCAATATCCTTCCTATAGTTTATCCCTTCAAAGGAAAGCTTTTCAACATTTTTATAAGAGATTTTAAGTGCAGATTTAAAATCTGTTCCGAATGAAGTAATGGCCATTACCCTACCCCCATTTGTTACAACACTACCATCCTTCAAGGTAGTTCCCGCATGAAATACTAACGAATCCGTAATAGATTCTATTCCTTTAATTTTCTTGCCTTTTTCATAATTACCGGGATAACCACCAGAAACGGTCATTACAGTAGTTGTAGTTCGTTCGTCTAATTCCAAGTCCAATTTATCTAATGAACCATTAGCTACCGCCTGAAAAAGAGAAACTAAATCATTCTTAATTCTTGGTAACACCACTTCTGTTTCAGGGTCACCCAATCTTACATTATATTCTATGACTTTAGGTTCCTCTCCTACTTTTATAAGTCCAATAAATATAAAACCTTTATACGGTAAGTTATCTCGTTTAAGACCTTCTACGGTAGGTTTTACTATCTGTTGCTCTATCTTATGCATTAAAGTCTCATCGGCAAAAGGAACAGGGGAAATAGCACCCATGCCACCTGTGTTTAATCCGGTATCTCCTTCACCAATCCTTTTATAATCCTTGGCAGTTGGTAAAACCTTATAATTTGTTCCATCTGTCAATACAAATACACTTAACTCAATACCATCTAAAAATTCCTCAATAACCACTGTTGAACTAGCAGAACCAAATTTTTCATCAACCAGCATAGCTCTAAGTTCTGTTTTTGCCTCTTCTAAGTTGTTTAGAATAACAACTCCTTTTCCTGCAGCTAAACCATCTGCTTTTAATACATAAGGAGGATTAAGTGTTTCCAAGAATTTATATCCTTCTTCCACGTTGACAGAAGTAAAACTTTCATAACGTGCCGTAGGAATATCATGCCTCATCATAAACTCTTTAGCAAACTCTTTACTTCCTTCCAAAGTAGCTGCCATTTTTTGTGGACCAATAACGGGTATGGCTTTTAAATCATTATCCTCAAGAAAGTAATCATGTATACCATTTACCAAAGGATCCTCCGGACCAACAATTACCATATTGACTTCATTTTCTAATACGAATGCTCTAATAGATGCAAAATCATTTACACCTATCGGTATATTTTTTGCAATTTGTGCCGTTCCAGCATTCCCCGGCGCAACATAAAGTTGTTGTAATTTTTTACTCTGATTTAGCTTCCAAGCTATCGCATGTTCACGGCCTCCAGAGCCAAGTATAAGAATATTCATTTGCTGTAAAAATTTTACGGAATCAACTTTCTCCCGTTTTAATCAAATTATTTTTGTGAAAAATCTCGATGCTCCTTCTTTTGCAAATCTTCCAAGGAAAGCGATTTAAAGTAATCGTATACGATTTTTAAACCTTCTGCTCTACCAACCTTAGGCTCCCATCCAAGTAGCGTTTTAGCTTTAGTTATATCTGGTTGACGTTGGGTTGGGTCATCAGTTGGCAAAGGTTTATAAATTACTTTCTGATCAGAACCTGTTAAAGAAATTATCTCCTCTGCAAACTCCTTAATTGTAGTTTCATGAGGATTACCAATATTTACAGGATCCGAACAGTCGCTAAATAACAATCGGTATATGCCTTCTACTTGGTCATCAATATAACAGAATGATCTAGTTTGAGAACCGTCACCAAATACGGTTAAGTCCTCGCCTCTTAATGCTTGTCCCATAAATGCTGGAACGACTCTGCCGTCATTAAGCCGCATTCTTGGTCCGTATGTATTAAAAATACGCACAATACGCGTCTCTAAGCC
>CALHVP010000081.1 GCA_938038975.1 uncultured Maribacter sp.
ATATTTGTCGCCCGCTATCGAATAGATGGCGCACCTTTATCTCGTCAGCTTAATGACCTGAAGTTGCAAAACAAGTGAGATAAAAACCCATATCGCGGGGTAGAGCAGTAGGTAGCTCGTCGGGCTCATAACCCGAAGGTCACTGGTTCGAGTCCAGTTCCCGCTACTAGTAAAATCAAGCCTTTCAGGAAACAGAGAGGCTTTTTTTATGTCACATAGTACAGAATAAGTACAGAACAATGCTGTTTTGCTAACGAAAATAAAGATTATCACTATTTACCATTAAAAACAGTCAATAGCTATTGTTTCAGTACTTCTTCCATAGATTTTGAGTTATAAGTCCTAGATATTCAGTCTGTTTGATTTAAAGCACTACGAATTAAATTACTGTTAAACTCAATAAAAATTCCTAAATTTTTGTATTTTTACACCAATGAAAAAAGTATTTCAAAAAATAATGTCAATCTCGATGGCGTTCGTAGTATTATTCTCTACGATGTCATTTACCATTGATATGCATTATTGTGGAGATACTATGGTCGATTATTCTTTCTTTCATAATGTAGAGACTTGTGGAATGGAAAAAGAGCAAGTTGCATCAACTTGTGAAAATCCAGAGATGAAAAAGAAATCTTGTTGTTCAGATGAACAAATCATCATTGAGGGACAAGAAGATTTAAAAAATAACTTCACTACACTTACATTTGAGCAACAAGTTTTTGTTGCATCATTTGTTTATTCCTACATCAATCTTTTTGAAGGAACGGCATCAGAAGAAGTTCCCTATAAAGATTATCCACCACCATTTGTCAAACGGGATGTGCAAGTCTTGCACCAGACCTTCTTAATTTGATTTATTAAACATTCGTGATTCGCCCTTCGATAACTATCGACGAGGGCTCAATTTGTTGTATTTGCTTTTCTGTGTTTCAGGATTTCAAATCATTCGTAAATGTTTAATTATCAAAGTATATGCTTAATAAAGCTATCAAATTTCTTATCGAGAACAAGCTCGTTGCAGTTCTAATGTTATCCCTATTTGTAGGTTGGGGCATTGTCAATGCACCATTTGGATGGGATACGGGTTTTCTACCTTCTAATCCTGTAGCGGTTGACGCTATTCCAGACATTGGGGAGAACCAACAAATCGTATTTACTAAATGGGATGGGCGTTCACCGCAAGATATTGAAGACCAAATCACCTACCCGTTAACCACTTCCTTATTAGGTATTCCTGGTGTAAAAACCATTCGTAGTTCATCTATGTTCGGGTTTTCTAGCATTTATATCATTTTTGAAGAAGACGTAGAATTCTACTGGTCTCGGAGTCGTATTCTGGAAAAACTCAACTCGCTTCCTACCAATTTGTTACCGCAAGGAGTAAATCCTGCATTGGGTCCCGATGCCACGGGATTAGGGCAAATATATTGGTACACCTTAGAAGGTCGTGATGAAAAAGGCAATGTTACGGGTGGTTGGGATTTACAGGAATTACGTAGTATTCAAGACTACTATGTGAAATATGCCTTGTCCGGAGCAAGTGGTGTTTCGGAAGTTGCTTCTATTGGAGGTTATGTTCAGGAATATCAGGTGGATGTTGACCCAGAAAAAATGCGTCAGTACAATATCAATCTAGGGCAGGTTGTACAGGCTGTAAAAGAAAGTAATCAGGATATTGGTGCACAGACGCTAGAAATCAATCAAGCCGAGTATTTGATACGTGGTTTGGGTTATGTAAAATCCATATCGGATTTAGAAAATGCTGTAGTCTCTTCTGAAAATTTTACGTCGCTACGGATAAAGGATATAGCAAATGTTTCACTTGGACCAGCAACGAGACGTGGAATTTTAGATAAGGAAGGTGCGGAAGTTGTTGGTGGTGTAGTCGTAGCTCGCTACGGCGCAAACCCTATGGAAGTCATTAATAATGTAAAGGAACAGATTGCAGAACTTTCATCGGGTTTACCCAGCAAAGTTTTGACGGACGGTCGTACTTCACAAGTAACCATAGTTCCTTTTTATGACCGTACGGAGCTTATACAAGAAACGCTACACACCCTAAACGAAGCCCTTACCCTTGAAATTCTGATTACAATTTTGGTCATCATCGTTATGGTGTTCAATCTAAGGGCATCCATTCTAATTTCAGGTTTATTACCTGTTGCCGTGTTAATGGTATTCATCGCAATGAAGCTCTTCAATGTCGATGCCAATATTGTGGCACTTTCCGGTATTGCCATAGCCATCGGAACAATGGTGGATGTTGGGGTTATCCTCGCGGAAAACATGATACGGCATATAGAGGACGAAAAGTTACGTTTTAAGGCAGATGGAATTGGATACACTACAAACGAAATTGTCTATAACGCTACTGCCGAAGTTTCGGGAGCTATTTTAACCGCCGTTCTTACAACAATCATAAGTTTTATACCTGTATTTACCCTGATTGGGGCCGAAGGAAAATTATTCAGACCCTTGGCATTTACCAAAACCATGGCACTTACCGCTGCATTAGTCATTGCACTTTTTTTGATACCACCTTTTGCCGCTTATTTGTTCAGAAAAACAAGTATTCGAGAGCGTTCTAAATACATTCTAAACGGTTTGCTAATCCTACTCGGGATTACTGCGATGGTATATGGCTATTGGCTAGGATTGATATTAATAGCTTTTGGAACGGTTGCGCTACTAAGTGTAAGAGAAGTTATAATGGCAAAAAGAGCGAATCTAATTCATATTATTATTTCGTGTATAGCCATCGTATTTCTGCTTGCCGAATACTGGCGACCGCTTGGTTTTGACCGAAGTATTCTAATGAACTTGATTTTTGTAGCGATTATCTGCTTTGGATTACTGGGTGTATTTTCAGTTTTCCAACGGTATTATGACCAAATACTGCGCTGGGCACTTCAAAACCGATTATTGTTTTTAATTATTCCAACTACGGTTCTAATTTTAGGGGTGGTTATCATGCGCAATACTGGAAAAGAATTTATGCCAGCGCTCAATGAAGGTTCTTTCCTATTAATGCCTACCTCTCTACCGCATTCAGGAGTTGAAGAAAATAAGCGGGTACTGCAACAGTTGGATATGGCGGTGGCCACTATTCCAGAAATAGAAACGGTGGTAGGTAAAGCAGGACGTACAGAATCTGCACTAGACCCTGCGCCACTATCGATGTATGAAAATATGATTCAGTATAAGTCTGAATATATGCGGAATAGTTCTGGCGAGCGACAACGATACAAGGTTAATGACGATGGATTGTTTGTTTTGAGGAACAATAAATTTATTATCAACCCAAACAATAAGATAAGTGAAGATGCCAATTATGACGAAGCATCGCTTAAAACTACTGCCACACGTGAAGATTTAATAGAAGATGAAGACGGCGAATACTACCGTAACTGGCGACCCGATATCAAGAGTCCAGATGATATCTGGAATGAAATTGTGAAAGTCACCAAATTGCCAGGAGTAACTTCCGCACCCAAGCTACAACCTATCGAAACTCGATTGGTGATGCTACAAACTGGTATGCGTGCACCTATGGGTATTAAGGTAAAAGGGCCCGACTTAAAAACCATAGAAACCTTTGGTTTGCAATTGGAGGAACTATTAAAAAAATCCCAAGGCGTAAAAGAACAAGCTGTTTTTGCAGACCGTATCGTTGGCAAACCTTATTTGTTAATCGATATCAATCGAGAACAATTAGCCCGATATGGTATATCGATTATGGATGTGCAAGAAGTGCTTCAAGTAGCTGTTGGCGGTATGCAACTTACCCAAACTGTGGAAGATAGAGAGCGATATGGAGTTCGCGTACGGTATCCTAGAGAATTACGAGGCAATCCATACGACCTTAAAAATATTTATGTGCCTGTAGAAAAAGGCAGTCCTGTGCCTTTGGGTGAACTCGTGAATATTCGTTACGAGCAAGGCCCACAAGTGATTAAAAGTGAGGATACTTTCTTAATAGGTTACGTTTTATTCGATAAGCTCGACGGTTTCGCAGAGGTCGATGTGGTAGAAAGTGCCCAAGCCTTAATCAAACAAAATATAGCAAACGGTGATTTAATAGTGCCTAAAGGAATAAGCTATCGTTTTACAGGTACCTATGAAAATCAATTACGAGCTGAAAAAACACTTTCTGTGGTAATTCCGATGGCACTTGCCATTATATTCTTGATTCTATATTTCCAGTTTAAATCTGTCAGCACATCGCTTATGGTATTTTCAGGAATTGCTATAGCCTTTGGTGGTGGTTTTATTATGATTTGGTTATATGGACAGGACTGGTTCTTCAATTTTAATCTTTTCGGAGAAAATATGCGAGACCTGTTCAATATGAAAACTATCAATTTAAGTGTAGCGGTTTGGGTCGGTTTTATAGCCCTATTCGGCATTGCTACAGATGATGGCGTGGTAATGGCCACCTACCTCACGCAGACTTTTGATAGGGAAAAGCCAACAGACAAAAAGGGAATCCGATTGGCAACGCTTGAAGCCGCTGGTAAGCGAATACGCCCTTGCCTAATGACTACCGTTACCACCATTCTCGCCTTGTTGCCCATACTTACTTCTACTGGAAAAGGAAGTGATATTATGATTCCGATGGCGATTCCCATTTTCGGAGGTATGATTATCGATGTTACATCTTACTTCTTATTGCCTGTGTTATTTAGTTGGAGAGAAGAATTTAAACTTAAAAGAGCGAGCAAATGAAAAATATAAAATTGATAATCTGTCTTTTGTTTGTGTCCGCTTTGGCTAATGCACAACAGTTACAATCCTTTATACAGGAAGCTGAAGGTAATAGCCCAGAGATACAAGCGTACAACCTACGTCATCACATAGCTGAAGAAAAAGTGAACGAAGCGGATTGGATTCCGAATACTCTTATTAGTGCTGGCTATTTTGTAAGCGAGACCGAAACTAGAACGGGTGCACAACGTGCTCGTTTTTCGGTATCGCAAATGTTACCTTGGTTTGGTACCATTACAGCTAGAGAAAATTACGCGAGTTCAATAGCTAATGCCGAATATGTAGAAATCGTAATCGCCAAGCGTAAACTAGCACTTTCCGTCTCTCAGTCGTATTACAGCTTATACACAATTAAGACAAAACAAAAAGTGCTTGACGAGAATATAGAGCTACTTAAGACCTATGAAAAATTGGC
>CALHVP010000082.1 GCA_938038975.1 uncultured Maribacter sp.
GGTGTTGCCTCTTATTTCACGCTTGAAGTTGACGGAGTTGAAAACAAAGATGCTGCCTGGTTTTACCCAAAAACCTCACACGCAGCAAAAGCCATTGAAGGCCATATCGCTTTCTGGAAAGGGGTGAATATTACTGAATAAAAAAATCCTGTTTAACTTTCTTTAAACAGGATTCAAACTAAACTTGACTAATCCTTATTTTTTGATGATTCGTTTTACGAGTTCCTCACCATTTCCTTTAAATATACAGATATAAGCACCTGAAGGCAATATCCCGATATCTACGGTTCTAGAATCATTCATTAAAGAAAGATCTTCTTGTTGTACCAGCCTTCCTGTAATGTCATACATATCCAAAGATTCTACATTTAAACTCAACGGTTTTACAATTGTAAATTGTGCATCTGTAGGATTAGGAAAAACACTTATTGATTCTAATGACAATTCATCAGCACCTAACACGCTACGATCTCTAAAATGTACTGTGAATCTATTATCAAAAATATCACGACCACTTGTAAAAGTATAATCTCCTCTTGTCAAATTTGTAGTTACGTCTCTTAGGTGATCTGTTAGATATATTTCCATCTGGGATAAATTTGATCCTTCCATGTTTTCAATAGATATCACATATTCTTGCACCTCATCTACAACTGTAGAAAAACCCATAGGTATTAACATTTCTTCATCAAAAGACTCTCTAGATTGTATCGCTAGAGCACCACTACCATCTGCATGATGAGAATATAAAGACAATACCGTCGCCAGCTTATTACTATCATAACTATCATCTTGTCCTGCCGTTGTAGCTGCGTTAAATGCAATTAACGTAGATGTTTTTCGCTCATACTCACCATTTTCAATAGACAACCAAAGACGCTCTTTTTCTACTTCGGTGGTACGCAATGTATTATTGTTATCAAGTTGTCGTAATCTATTATTAAAAGTCACTTGAGAGCTCCCTGTTCCAGTATTTGCTTTTACGCCAAAACCTTGCCCGGTTGAAATAAACCCATTAGGCACAGTACCTCCATTTGTGGCTGCCACACCTCCAGATTGATTATAAACAGATATATCATCCATAGAATAAAACAGTGTTGGCACAGCAGGATATTCTTGTCTTGCTGTTACATGCTCCCAGAAATAAACCTCACTTACCGTAAGGTTTTCTGTAAAGAACTGCGCATCTAAAAAGATGGCACTTGCGTATGGGTTTGCCATCACGTTTGGACTATCTTCTTTATCATCTCCTTCTACAATAGGGAAGGTAACCACCCCATTAGTAAGTGTTCCCAGTTCATATGTTAAATTATAAGTAGCATTCCCATCTGCTGGGTTAGCTTGTGGGCGATATATATAGCCTTCTCCGGGAGTTATAACACCTGAATGTGAAGACCAGTTATCATTTTCAGCATCTGCCCAGTTAATGGCATCTACACCAAATTCTGCCGCTACATCTGGATGCGGAGTAAAGTTTACTGTACTATGCTCATGCATACCATAACCGGCACTAAAAGCACCTTCACGAGTTTCCGCTGTCATAGGGCTACCCATAACCATAAAATCTCTTGGTTTTAATAGTGGGGTAGTTAGATTTACATTGATGGTCCCGTCATTTGTAACATTGGCGTTATCATCTACTTGTACCACACTACCTTGGTGCGCTACAATAAGTGAAGACCCTGTGTTTACAATAATATCGCGTTTTGTGCGTAAGTAATTTCCAGTTTCAACAGTTACAGAGGCATTGTTGTTTATTTCACAAGCACAAGCGTCTATACTACCTCCGTCGTTAGCTGTGTTATAGTCAGCTTCAAAAATTGCCGCAGTGTTCATATCTGGAGCACTAGGTACCCATCCACCTGTTGTATATGTTGATGTGTTTCCAGGTACCGTTACCATAGCCGTACACATTGATATGTTTCCATTAATATCGGTAACCGTAACGATTACTTCATTAACTCCAGCATCGGTACAATTAAAATTTGTTTCAGAAAGCACGACTGTATCTATCCCGCAATTATCTGTTATGTCTAGCATTACATCTACGTCTTCAATAACAGCAGTTCCATCAGAGTTTGTATTTGTTAGCGTCCAGCTTGCAGCAGCAAATTGACCCGTAAAGCCTGGAGAAAAATTGCTGATAGTTGCAAAACCAGCACCAAAAGTATTATCATCAGTATTCATTCTAAACCCAAAAACATCAGTTGCATCTACAGCAACAGTGATACTTCCACTTGGGTTGGATACTGCATTATTTGTAATAAGTGTATATACCCCATTTACTAAATATCCTAATTCATCAAAATCGGGTGAATCACCCGTTGAATAATCATAATCAAAAGTAATTGAAGTCGCAGTTGTAACAGTCACTGTAAAATCTGTGTTTCCAGCGGCACCAGATTGATTATCCCCTCCTACGAGTGAAACACCCTCAACCACAGTACCTCCTAAAAGATCTACAGGACGTAAAGTCCCCTCGCCATTTTCATCTAGTGTTACCGTAAAATCAAGACAAGCAATCACTGGGTCTTCATCATCTGTAATCGTTACATCAAAACTACAAGTCACTGTATTGTTTCCTCCATCTACATAAGAAAAAGTATTTGTTGTTGTTCCTACTGGAAATAAGCTTCCGCTAGCAAGTCCTGCCGTTTGAGTAAGTCCTACTGGAGGTAATTCTAGAATGTATCGCTCGGTTGCTCCATCTGGGACATCAAACCAAAATCCTGTAAAAACAAACCTTGTGTAATCTTCATCGCCAGCATTATTAGGCTCACCTACTTCCCAACTGGTAAAAGTTGATGGAGATCCACTTTGCCATTCAAAAGCACCTTCTACAGCAACGTCATTAAAACCTATAAATGCCGTACCTACGCCTACATTATTCATTGCTGTACCTAAAAACTGATTTTCTGTGGCATTATCTACTGTTGCTACAAAACCTCCCTTTGCAATAGCATCTGCAAAAGCATTTGACCCCGTAAAATTAGCATCAGAAATATAAAATCTACTCCCTTCAAAAAATCCTAAGGCTGTAAACCCAGCAATTACAGGTGTTGATTCATTAGTGCAATTATCCATTATAATTGGTGGAGCAAACGTAACCACTCCTCCACAAACTCCTGGATCTGCAGATTGGGTTATGCTATCTGGACAGGTAATTGTAGCTGGAATATTATCCTCTACCGTAACAGTTGTTGTACAAGTAGCCTGTTGACCCGCGCCATCTTCTATTGTTAGTGTTACCGTATTGTCTCCTATAGAACTACAATCAAAAACATTAGGAACAACACTGATAAGAGTTACAGCACCACCGTTATCATTGGAGCCACCATCAACATCTGCAGGTACAATAGTTGCATTACCAGAAGCATCTAATGCTACTGTAAATGGCGAACAAATTGCTGTTGGAGGAGGATCTGTACAAAACTCAAAATTATCTACAGCTACGTATGTAAATGCTCCACCTATAGTAATGACTATTTCGTCAATTTCTAGGGCAGAATTATCTGTACCACCTTCTGTCGCAAAATCTAATTCATAAAATCCATTATTTCCAGCACTTAATGTTGCAGGGAAACCAGTAGATTTTGTAATCGTGTACACTGTGCTTTCATCTAATCTTCCAAGTATGGTTATGTTCCCATCTGTAGTAGGATTTAACCCATTTACCTCTGATGACACATAAATAGCCATTTGGTTCATTGTAATCACATCTGCTGCATTGGTTAATGCAATTGAATATGTTTTTGCCGTTCCTTGGTCGGCTAGATTATCTAGGTATTGATCTGAATTTGAAGCTCCAGCTCCAACAAACTCATCAATATTAAACAATGCCGAACTATTAAAATTAATCCCAGCATTTGTCCAAGTAGTCGCATCAAGGGCTAATGCCTCAAATGTTTCTACATTACATAGCGATGCCAAAAATGATTGACCATTAATAAATGGTGGTGGTGGCGTATTTCCATCTACATCTGCAATATTTGTATTTGCTAGTAGATCTAAGCGTATAGCTCCTTCTCCAGAAATACCATTAACAGTTACGGTATAGCTATTGCCTGAACCAGAAATTGAAGCAATAGATCCTGTAGTAGAACCCCCAAGATTTAAACTAAAATCGTCTGTGGTTACATTAAATGCATCTTCTGTAAAAACTACGTTAAAATCAACTGTCGTTGATGATGCTGTAGGGTTTCCAACCAGCGTAATATTTTGCACCGTAGGAGGGTTTGTAGTAAGCACCTCAGGGCAATGCTCAAAATCATCTAAGCCAATATAGATAAACGAGCCCGCAATAGTAAGTCTTAACTCGTCAATATTTGTAGAAGAAAAATCTGACGCACCATCTGCGGCAAAATCAATAGAATTAAAACCATTGTTGGGTCCAAAAGTCGTTGCAAATCCCGAGTTCTTAGTAATGGTATAAAGTGTGCTCCCACCTAAACGGCCTTCCATAGTGACAACACCATCGGCAGTTGGGTTATCTCCATTAACCTCAGAAGATACAAATAAATCAATGGTATTTACAGCAAAGAGTTCTACACCAGGTGTAGTAATTGAATAGACTTTATTCACCCCTTGATCTGCATTATTATCTAAAAAGTAACTTCCACTCGAACCAGCATTGTTAAAAAATGTAATATCAAAATTGGCATTATCAGTTGCATATGCCGTTCCATTACTAGTAAATGTGTTTGCGCCTACATTTCCAGAAAAACTTTCGAAAGTTTCTTCAAAACATCTAGAAGCATTAAAAACTTCGCCTGGCGTAAAAGGAGATGCAGGACCGTTTCCTAAATCATCTGCAATATTATTTCCAGCAATAAGGTCTACACTTACGGTTCCATCACCAGTGATTCCACTTACGGTAACCGTTATTAAGGTAGTACCATTTCCGGAGACATTAGATATTGTTCCTGTTGTCCCTACTAAATCTGTTGCAAAATCTGCAGCATCAACATTAAATGCATTCTCGTTAAACGTTACTAAAAAATCTACAGCAGCAGATGTGCTAGGTGGTGTTCCTAATAGAACAATAGATTGTACTGCCGGCGGATCTGTATTAAGCACTTGACTATCAAACTCAAATTCGTCAATGGCGACATACGTAAACCCCCCAGAAATACTAACCTGAATGTTGTCTATATTCTCATTTGATTTATCACCTTGAGTAGGTAAGCTTGAAAGATTAATATTGAAAAACCCGTTGTCTGGACTAAATGATGTAGGAAAAGTGGTATTACCTGTATTAAGCACATCTGTATACACCACGTTAGTTCCCACCCTACCTGTTACAGTAATAGAACCATCTGCTGTGGGGTTTGCTCCATCTGCTTGAGAAGAAACATATACATCCATAGATTTTAAAGTAAAAAGTGTAGCACCACTTGTTAGACTAAGCGTATACGTCTTGTTAACCCCTTGATCACTAAAGTTATCTAAAAACTGATCTGAACTTGAAGCACCCGCATTATCAAAAAAGGTGACATCAAAATTAGTATTATCACTTGTAAAGGTAAATCCCCCTTCCGTGAAACTGTCGGCATCAACTGTTTCGTTTTCAAAGAACTCTGTCGTTTGCGCGTTTGCGTGTATAAGAGAAAACAACACAAAGAAAAGGACTATCAATCCTGTGTAACTTTTTTTCATAATAGTAGTTTTAGTTTAGGCTTTGTTTAATTGGGTTAATATTTATAGAGTTATTTAATTTTAATTTTTACTCATTGAATTACGTATCATATACCTTTGAGAACATATGTCTCATTCTCTTTTTAGTTTTCAAAACATCATTTCAAATCTTCTAAAGTCTCAAACGGAGCAAGAAGAAGTAACAAGTGCGCAAGCATTAGAAATAGTATATCAAGAATTACTTGAGAAAATCTCGACTGCATTTGCACATCGTGACACAAAAGAGACGGTGCTCTCTGGTGGTATTGCGTTGTCATCGCAACATGCATTAGACTGCTTAAAAGACCCTTTGCGTACGGTACGATTTATAAAATCTATGAACGCCGCAATTATGGATGCTCAAAAGCAATTTCCAAATGACACCATAGAAATATTATATGCCGGCTGTGGCCCTGTTGCTCCAATTATTTTACCCTTGCTTCATTTATACCAATCTAATGAATTGCAAGTCACACTTTTAGATATTACGGCTACTTCAAAATTTTCTGTCACGGCTTTGATAGAATTACTGGGTGCCCAATCATTTTTCAAACCGTTCCAACTATGTGATGCCATTTCTTATAAGCACCCAAGTGAAACTCCTTTACACATTATAGTAAGTGAGGTTATGGATAAAGCCTTACTGCGAGAACCGCAGGTGCGAGTAACTCAAAATTTAGTGCCGCAATTATCAGAAAACGGTATTTTCATTCCGCAACGAATTGACATTTTTCAGGAGTTTTCTTTCTACGGAAAAGAGCCATATTTCGATATTTATAAGAACGTATTAAAGTTAGGACCCACCTATGATACCATAGGCAGATCTCAACTTTTTAGTATTTCAGAAGCCATTAACACTAATTCGAATTTTAACTTCACTTCTGAAATAATAGATGTGCCGCAACATATTGAAGCACATCCTGATGTATGTATTTTTGCTGAACTTGTCATTTACAAATCATTTGTATTAACAAAATCTCAATCTTTACTCAGCAATCCAATTTCGGTGTTTTCGCTTTTCAATTTAAAATCGAAGCAATTTCAGCTGACATATACTACAACCGATATCCCAAAATGGATTTTAACTCCTATTATCTAGGAACGTGATGGGTAAATCCCGATTAAACAAACAATATAGTACACCCCAAGAGATGGTTGCATATTGTTAATTGCAGTAGGATTTCCTCCTCCAGCTGTTGCTGCATTTAAAGTAACATCTGGTGTTGCTGTATTAAAACCCTCGGTAGCCGTGAATGCTCTACCTACCCCTGTTCCTGGCGTTGCGATAGATGCTCCAGCTGTAGCAGCAGTTTGAGAAGCATTAGCAGAACTTACTCTAACTGGTACATTTGGCAGATTAGCAGTAGCTAAGGTATTTGTCAGAGATCCTAATCTTTGTCCCTGACTAACATTTGATAAGCCTTGACCTGTACCTGGACTAACAGGAACACGACCTCTTAAGTCTGGTAAAGCAAATGTTATACGTCCATCACCCCCATAGGTAGTTCCTAATATTGAAAATAATGCGTTATTACTTGCAATTGGTAAAAGTTGTCCGCTGCAAAAAGCCCAGTTACGTGGGGCAAAATTACCAGCGAATAATTTTAATTCTCCTGTGTATCCTTCCATAATATTGATATTTAAATGATTAATTTATTTGGTTTTTAAATTTTATAATCCTGATGCAGTTACCACTAATTCTTCAAGAGTGATAGGAACAAGAGTCCCGTTACTAGTGCTTAGCGTGCACGTCCCAAACTCATCAAAATCGGCATTTAACACTCCACCACCCTCATAGCGATAATAAGCCTCTGTAGCATGAAACCGCACAAGTACGCCCCAAGTTTCTGTAATATGAGAATAGCCTGGTAGTTTAGTATCGCCTAAATCCATAAAAGACATTGCCCCTATTCCTTCAACATTGAGGACAATATTTCCTAATGGGTTAAATACGTGAGTTCCTATTTTTGGCTGAATGGTTACTGATCCAGAAGCGACTACGCTATCTATAGTCCAAATTGACTTATTTATTACTGTTAATACATACATAAAGTTGATTTTTAATTAATTACTTGGTTATAATCGCAAGGTAGATTCAATTAACTATTTGTACAATAAGTATAACTACGTAAATTTTCACTTATGCCGTGTCATTTTAAAAATCTATAATTAAAGTGTTGATTACTCAACTATTAAGAGTAGCTAATTGACCACTTAAGGCAAAGATATGTCGCCAAGTAGTTGGTTGCAACCACATAAAGATGTGGTTTTGGTTTTATGATTAAACCAAGAGTAGATCTAATGAAATAAGAAGAAATATTAAGATATTAGTAGCGTCCAAAAAATTTGTAACACAGATTACACCAGAGAAAGCAATTTATTCACTTCTTCCTCAGAGTTATAATAATGAAAACTTACACGCACTCCACCGCCACGTAATGCACAAGCAATTTTGTTAACCTTTAATTTATTAAATAACTGCTGGTCGCCAGAAAAATTAATTATCGACGAATGTCGCGCCCTATCTAATAACATACTACTAAGAAGTCCTTTTTCAGATAGGCCTTCCATTGCTTTTTGAGTAAGTGTTTGGATGGCTTCGGAAATATGACCAATTCCTATTTGCTCCACTTTTTTTATAGCTTGATCTAGACTCCCAAAAGCAATAAAATCTTGATGAC
>CALHVP010000083.1 GCA_938038975.1 uncultured Maribacter sp.
TTAGTGTGTTTAATTTTTTGTTAACACCTATTCATATTGCGGTTAGTGGCTTTAATCCTGCTTACGTAATCGTTATAAATTTCACTTTAATTATTTTAGGAAGCTCACTTATTGCTTCTACAAAATGGACAAAGGCATTTACCTATATTTTGGGTTTGCTTACCTTGATAGCCATTTGGATGGAGTTTGGGCATGAAGGGTCCATTCCTCTAATGGTTTTTAGGCTAGTCATTTCGCTTACGCTTTTTATGAACTTTTGTGTCTTGTTACTGGGTCAACTGAGAAAAATCAAAGAGGTTACCCTTCAGTTTATTCTAATGCCTATTTTAGGATTTCTTTTTTTAGGGATTATTGGAGGAATTCTCTTTGAAGCTATTGATATTGCGGACCCAAATTCATTTAGGCGAGTAGCTGATTTTTCTGCATACAGTTTCTATTACTTCAGTTTTATCAGTATTACTACAGTTGGTTATGGGGATATTACGCCGCTAACTGCCCCTGCTCAATCTTTGACACTTGTACTTAATATTATAGGTCAGTTTTATTTAGCCATTGTGATCGCTGTTTTTGTCGGGAAATATATTAACGTAAAATCGTAACCCATGCTACAATCATTTAGTATCATTTTTTCTATAGCGGCGTTTTTTAGCTTTATAAATTACAAGTGGTTGAAACTTCCAGCAACAATTGGTTTAATGGCCATGAGTCTTGTCACTATTGTCCTAATATGGCTGAGTAAAAGTATTTTTCCTGATTTCTATATTTTCTTTTGTGACATTGTAACTAATTCAGATTTCAAAACCTTATTATTTGATGGCATTCTAAGCTTTCTCCTTTTCGCCGGGGCCCTTCATGTAAATATAGATGAGTTGGCCAAAGAGAAATGGTCTGTTGCATTATTTGCTACACTTGGTGTTTTGATTTCTACAGGCATAGTCGGTGGCATAACCTTTTATGTCGCGCAATGGATTGGTGTTGAACTATCTTTTTTGAACGCACTCTTATTCGGGGCTCTAATATCACCAACGGATCCCATCGCAGTTCTTGCGATACTTAAAAAGACCAGTATTGCCAAAAATCTTCAAACCAAGATTGAAGGAGAATCCCTTTTTAATGATGGCATAGGTGTGGTTGTTTTTTCAGGAATTTTACTTCTTTCAGGGGCTGGAATTTCTCCAGAAGAAAGTTCGGTTGGTGTTGAAATTGGAAAGTTATTTTTAGAGGAAGCGGTTGGTGGAATTATATATGGAGCTATATTAGGTTTTCTAGGATATACGTGTATTAAAAGCATACATGAAAACCCACAATTGGCGGTAATGATAAGTCTTGCTATCGCTATGGGTGGATATTCCATTGCTTCGTTATTACATGTCTCAGGACCTTTAGCAATGGTAGTTTCCGGAATTATTATAGGAAATAAAATAAATATCTCTTCCAACAAAGGGACTACCCGGAAATTACTTAATGATATTTGGGAAATTCTTGATGACGTTCTCAATGGTGTTTTATTTGTACTTATTGGACTATCCATACACCTGCTAAAATTTGAACTGGATTATTTGTTCTTAGGTATTCTGGCAATAGGTATTGTGCTGATAGCTCGATTTCTATCCGTTCTACTTCCTTATTCACTCTTAAAGCATTCTGAAAAAACTCCATTAAAAACTGTTACCGTTTTGACATGGGGAGGATTACGAGGTGGTATTTCAATTGCAATGGCACTTAGTATTACCAGCAATAGCGCATCAGATATAATTCTTTATATAACTTACAGTGTTATTTTATTCTCCATACTTGTTCAAGGGTTAAGCATTGGCTCCTTGGTTAAGAGAATTTATAAATAGTAAAGAGTATTACAATACAAATTAATTTGAAGCCTAATTACTATGGATCCAATAGATAAGAAAACAGAAAAAGCCCAAGATAATTACTTGAAAGAAGAATTGAATATTGATAAAGATGCGTTAAAGGCGTTAAAGAAGAAATTGGCTAAAGTGGATCCCCGTTCTGAACGAGGTGCAGAAACATTATTTCGTTTGGTTTCAAAAAACCAATATACACTCAATACCATGATTGATAGAAAATCGAATATTTTAATATCTATCAACGCGCTTATTCTCTCCATAATTCTAGGTACTATGTATGGTCAGTTAGATAATGATCCGCATTTAATTTACCCAGTAGTGCTCATGCTACTTACAAATATTATTTCTATCGCTTATGCAATATTTGCGACTAGACCAGAATTAAAGCATGGTGAAAAAAGTGCAAATAACTTATTGTTTTATGGTAATTTCAATACCATGCAAGAAGACGAATATGTAGAAAAAATGACGGGTTTAATGTATCAAGGCGATGAATTATATAAAACTATTGCTAAGGATACATTTCATTTAGGCAAAACCATTGATAAAAAATTCAAACTACTTAGAAAATCATTTCATGTTTTCCTAGGTGGCATTATTATATCTGTTATCGCTTTTATTGCTTGTCATTTAATGTTTGGGGGAATGTAATTACATAGTCGTAATCTCCGCGCTATCACAGCGATGCTTTCCAACTATCAAATTCGCTTTTAATTTTATCATCTGTGAGTGGATACAGTCCAACAATAGTTTTTCCGTTTTGAACCTGTTGCATAACAAAAGCTTCGAACAAGGTCATTTTTGTGCATTCCTCAACTACTTCATCAATAAGATGAGAAGGAATAACCATGATCCCATCATCATCGCCTAAAATAATATCGCCAGGAAAAACAGCAACATCCCCACAACCAATTGGTACGTTGATATCTAAGGCCTGATGTAAAGTAAGATTTGTTGGCGCGGAAGGTTTGTTATGGTAAGATGAAAAATCTAAATCCGCAATTTCTGCAGAGTCGCGAAAACCACCATCCGTTACAATTCCGGCGGCACCCCTTACCATTAACCGGGTAATTAGTATGGAGCCTGCTGAAGCAGCTCGAGCGTTTTTCCTGCTATCAATAACTAATACAGCACCTTCTGGGCAAGTTTCAACAGCCACACGCTGCGGGTGAGCAGGGTTCTTAAAAACGGTAATATCATTTAAATCTTCTCGTGCAGGAATATAGCGTAAGGTAAAAGCTTCACCAACCATAGTGGGTCTTCCTTTTTTTAAAGGAATAACTTCCTGTATAAATTGATTTTTTAGGCCCTTTTTAAATAGAAAAGTAGCTACAGTAGCGGTACTTAAATCTTTTAGTTTTTCTCTATGACTTTTAGATAGTTTACTCATATTTATTTTATGCTTTTCTGTAGGTTTCTTTTAAGAAGGTTAAGTCATTTTTCATTCGTTTAAAAACTTCTTTTTTATCGATAGTTATTTTTGAAGCCCCATGTTCTGCCCCGCCTAAGTCATATTCCAAATGTAACGAAATTGGCACATTGATTTTATACTTTTTTAGTAACGAAAAGTACCTGTTAAAATCTACCATGCCTTCACCAAGTGGCGTATTTATAGGCTTCCATTTTCCGTCTACTTGTCCCCATTTAAAATCTTTAATTACTAAAGATTTAATAAAGGGTTTAATTTGTCGTAGCCCCAGTTCCCAGCTACCTCCACCTTCAACTACGGCATGCCTAATATCATACTGGCATCCCATGTGTTCATTTTTAGTTGCCGAAAGAATTGTTGGTAAATCCCATATGGGTGCACCCACATGATTCCCTGCATGATTTTGATAGCAACCTACCAATCCTAAACTTTTATTTAATACTTCTAGCGCTGCCGCCTGTTGTCCAAATATGGCCTGACTTTTGGCTATCGTTTTATCTTCAGGATACGTTAGCCATCCTGTACGATAATGGGTAATTCCTACGGTACTAGCAGTTTCTAATACGTTCTTTTCTTCAAGATTTGTAGCATCCCAAATATTGGTGGTCATCATCTTAGCATTAAGACCATATTTTTTCATCGCTTCAACTGCCTTTGGTAGATTATCAACAACACTACTTGGTACTACGTGGCCTTTTGGTCTTACGGTTAAATCTAGTCCGTCAAAGCCCATTTCTGCAGTAACTGCTGCCATCTCATTATAATCTAGAAATTGAAGGTGTTTTGAGAATAAATGTACTTCTATATCCGCTTTAGTATTTTGTATTGGGGCTAAAAATTCTGTATTAAAACTCATGAAGGGAATACTGCCAACTGCTGCTGCAGAAAGTTTAGTAAAACTTCTTCTGGATATGGTTTTGCTAGATTCTTTCATAACCCGATATTTATTTAGATTGTTTTGTAGTATTTAAGTTAAAAACTTGCGGGTCTTACAAATATATGTATTTTTGGTAAACCAAACTGGTTAACCAATTTGTAATTATAACGTATTGTTTTCTACTTTTAATTCTTATTTTATTAAAAACGAAGCATATATCTCCTTAAAATGAAAAAATCATTAACAATTCTCTCTATACTTTTTTTGTTTCTTGCGTGTAGTGAAAAATCAAATTTGAATCTTATCAAGGTAAATAACCCTGATGAGCTAATTAAGGCTATAGATAGTTCTAAAGCGGGAGACCATATTGTTCTAGCAAATGGAATTTGGAAAGATGTTCAAATAAAGTTTAGAGGGAAAGGAACAAAAGACAATCCTATTACAATTAAAGCAGAAACGGCTGGCAAAGTTACGATAGAAGGAGAGTCGTACTTAAAATTTGGAGGTGAATATTTAGTAGTAGAAGGCTTACATTTTAAAAACGGATTTTCACCATCAAATGCAGTAATTGATTTTAAAATAACTAACGAAGATTCACCAGATGAAATAGCAAACAATTGTAAAGTAACCAATTGTGTAATAGAAGATTTTAATAAACCTAAACGAGACAATAGCGATTTATGGGTTCAGTTTTGGGGGAGACATAACGAGTTGAGCAACTCTTACATAGCAGGAAAAACCAATAGAGGACCAACCGTAAGAGTTAGTATTTCTGGAATAGAAAGTATTAATAATTACCATCAAATCATTAATAATCATTTTGGCCCAAGACCTGTAAAAGGTGGGCCAAGTGGAGAAACCATTCAATTAGGTGATAGTTATACGTCTATGTCGCCAAGTCATACCTTGGTGGCTAATAACTTGTTTGAAGAATGTAATGGGGAGGTTGAAGTTATTTCAAGTAAAACCAACTTT
>CALHVP010000084.1 GCA_938038975.1 uncultured Maribacter sp.
TTTCAATATGACGTATTAATCGTTTTACCTCAGGCACCTCGGTACCAGAATATGCATATTAACTCACCTTTTTTATCTACCTGAACAAAATACGTAATCAGTGAATAGTTTCTAAAAACCAAAAGAATCATTCTCTTTCATGATTAGGAACCTGTTTTAAACCAAAAATCTAATAAAACATCGGATGGCCGTTCCTGTTCACGATTATTTTGAGACCCTCTTCCCTGTTGGCCTTGGCCTCTACCTCCAGAAGAACTACCGCCTTGTCTGCCACCTCCGCCTGAACTACCACGTTGTCCACCACCAGATCTACCTCCGCTTTGTTGTCCTCCAAGGTTTATACCTCCTAAACTACCACTTAGGCCTCCGTCGTTGTTTTTTTCTCGCTTTATTTTCTCTGTTTTTACCCCTAGGGCTAATTTTGAAAGGTCTTTCTTATCATCTGTATTAATTTTGGTTTTTGGAAGTGTCAAATTATATTCAAAAAGCCCTTCTACCTCATCGTAAGTAAATGATACCGAAATATCTAAAGTGTTCAACAGCACATGAAACTCTTCGGTATCATCAAAATAAGAGTACTCCGCATGCTGAGGATAGTCGGTTTCTATAAGTTCCTTAATTTTCATTCTTCTACTAGACTTGTCTTCCTCCAAACTAGGAGTGGGGTTGTCCTCATCATTGAGCTGCCCTTGACCTTGTTGTCTTCGCCTTTGCTGCCTTTGACCTTGCTTTCCTTGACCTGACAGCAATGGTTTTGACGGATATTTGACATAAACGTTTTGTTTTTTCTTACCCTTAATATCAAAAAAAACAGTTACACCTAAACGAAGCATAGACATAATTGTCTTTTCATCTGTTGTGCTCACTTTTACGTATATATTTTCTTTGACTTCCTTAAATTCATATCTTACATTTTCATTTAACAAAACAGTATCAATCACTACTACTGGAACAACAGCTACTGTTGCGCCACATACCGATAGACAATAAAAAAATGCCACTAGTGTTACATATTTCATACAAACTCTTTTTACGAATTAAATTAAGATCTTCTTCCTTGTTGTTTATGTAATGTCATATCATTTTCCAATTCTTCCTTAGATAAGTAACCATCACCATTACCATCTATTTCTCTAAACTTATCATGCATAGGCCCCTTAGATTCCTTAACTGAAATTTTACCATCGGCATTGCTGTCGAATTCTTTAAACACCTCATCTATATTTGGCTGTAGACCACGACCTCCTTGTCTTGCTCCAGGTGGCGGGCCGCCTCGTTCTTGCGACTCAAATTCACCCATTAAACACCTACCCACGTAAGGAAACTCATTAGTTACTACATACATGTATTTACCGTCTACTGTAATACCATTACATTCATCCAAATCGCCAGAACCATCTACATATTCAAAATCGGAACCAAAAGTTCCGTCATGATGTCCTACATCTGGAAGCACTATAGTTTGCTTCGGATTAGAATAGGAACAGTCTTCTCCTTCTCTACTACCATCTAATAACTTAAAGCTTGGTTTATAGGCATTACTTTTAGAATAATACATTGGAAAACCGTCATGTGCAAAACCAATATGAATCAAGTCTTCCCCTGTATCCAAATCTTCGATTACTGCAGTTGGTGTGCCATGGTAATGATACGCTCCGTTGGGTTGTACATGAGCATGGTTTACATCCAGTCCTAAATCAAACACATCTTGTAGTGCCTCAATACGGTAATTTTCTCCAGACTCACAAACAACTACTTCTCCAGTTCCAGGTTCAAACTTTATTCCATTTAAAGCAATTCCTGGTTCTCTAATCCATTCTGCTTTTCCTGTATATTTTGGAATTAATGGGAATTTAAAAGTTCTATTTTGTTCTGAAATTGTATTTGGATTCCCTTCATTTGGGAATTCACCCGTAATATGGTTTGGTAATGAGTTCGTAATCATTATACGCTCCTTAGCTATAATGGTAACCATAGTTTTGGTTCCAAATTTCGCATCTTCTAATTCGTACTCACCATAATAATTAGTTGCTACCTCGTCTTTTGATTTCTCTTCATGTGTATGTGTATCAGGACCATGTTTATGTCCTTCAGTTTTTTCCTTACAACTTAATAGTAGACACACAAAGATTAAGGGTATACTCGAGATAACTAGCTTCTTCATTGTACTACTATTTTCAAGGTTATTCATTAGATTAATTAAAATAAAACTATGAGGAATAACCATACTTATTTAATGTATTCAGCGAACGCCTACTACTTTTAAGTGTATGTAGCATAATTTTAGTTGGAGCTAGATTTGCTTTGACAAAAGTGATATCAAATAGATGGCTCATACAAGAACCAAAACGGATAAACTACTTCGATATTAACTAAATTCTTAGCCGCTGTGCTTGGAAGTATGACGGGCAGCTTCAAGTTATTTTGCTTTCTTAACCACTCAAATACCTTAGAAATAAAATCAAAGTTCTTTCTTCAAGATATCAATGTGACGCATTAGCCTTTTTACTTCAAGCGCCAAGGTACCATTGTACACGCCTCTTATATAGCCTTTTTTATCAACAAGAATAAAATTTTCTGTATGTATAAAACTAGCCTCACCTTGGGTTTTTGTAAAGTCCTCATCAGCAAAATACCCATTTCGCGCTATATCATACATAGCATCTGTATCTCCTGTAAGTAAATGCCACTGTGGTAATTGGATGTTATTTTTATTAGCATAGACTAAGAGCTTTTCAGGAGTATCGTTCCACGGCATTACCGTATGGGATAACAAAAGCATCTCTGAGTCATTTTTATATTCTTCTTGTAAAAGACCCATGTTTGTGGTAAGACTTGGGCAAATTCCGGGGCAAATGGTAAAAAAGAAATCAGCCACGTATATGCTTCCTTCAACCGTCTTGTTAGTTACCGTATCTCCTTTTTGATTTATAAAAGAGAATTCAGGAATTTTATGAGTTCCTGTTTTCCAATCTGGCGTAAACAATGGCGTATTAAAATAGGGTAAACCAGCTACTACAGATGCCTCATTAGATTTAGATACCATCTTATCACTATTATCTTCTTTACATGCATTTATACTGCATACTAAAAGTGCTCCTAAAAGAATTTTATTTAAGCGCATACAATTCTTTATTAACGGTGTAACACTTTTTAAGTCCTATGAGTCCAAAACGCTCACCTCCTACTACATCGTAATTTGCTTGTATTTTTCCAGTATCGTTCCACATCTTTTGGTTACCTATCTCCTTTCCATCAACATAGTTAAAATGTAACATGAGTGCACCGTTACTATACCATTCTTTTCTACTTCCTTCATAAGCCCCTAAGTCGTTAAAAGAGTACTTAAATTTAGGCCTTCCGTTTGGCCACCAACCTAAATGATTATTTACCTTGAATCCCTTAGAATAGCTTCTTTGTTGTGATAGTTGTCCATTAGAATACCACTTCTTTTCGGAACCATCTTTCCTTCCTTCTTTGTATTGTAATTGAGACTTTAGAGAAGCATTGGTATACCTAGCAACTAGTAATCCGTTAAAGGTTGATTCGTTGTAAAAGAGTATACCATTATCCAACTGTAAACCTGTATCATTAGTTGCTATAACAAGATCCGCTCTTTCACATGAAAAGAATAAACCTAAAGCAAGAAATAAGTAAATGACAGTACGCATATAACTACTGACTTATATTACCTGGTGTTCCATAGTAGCCATTCCCATTTAAATAGGGGTCAGCATCTGTAATATGGTAATGGTAGATACCACTAGGAAATTCAGCGGTAGCATTGGTATGCCCGTGAAAATCGTCTAAATCATCATTAGTAACAGCTTCGTTATTCTCTACTGGACCATATACAGGAAAACCATCTGCAAGCAAACCAAGAAATGCATCCGAACCAAATGTTGTGGTTAAAAAAAGTGGCTCCACATGATAATGATAGGTATCTGTACCCGTTGGGTGACCAGCGCCTTGGTCAAATGAATTTACCTCTGCCGTTAAGGGCTGATTGTTTGGTCCTGCATACTGATTAAAAAAGACCACACCATTTCTAGATATTCCAATAGGTCCTAGTCTTGTAGGTTCATTCGTATCTGCAGCAACTGGTTTTAAAGGAATAGTGAATACAATGTTCTGCTCTTCTATACTGTTGGGATTTAAATTAAAATCGGCATTGGTCCCGTTATACGCTTCAAACAGTTCATTAGACTGGTCCCAATACGGACTTCCATGATTTGGAACATCTATAGTTGTAAAAATTACGTATTCACCACTAATTTCATAAGAAAGACCTGTTCCATCAAATAAGGCTAAAAGGCCTGTGATGTCTATATCGTCATCATTCGTAGCATCATCATCCGTTACGTCATCTACAACCTCCTCCAGTACTTCATCATTACTACTTGAATCTGAGCAGGATGTCATAAAAACAAACGCTAATAAAAAAGTGAAACTTAGTTTTAAATAGTATTTCATAATAGTTCTTTTCTAATACGTATTCTTATTGCTTAAGTCTTATCAATTCCTCTTTTAGGCGCTCTAATTCAATAGCATCTTCATTACCTAATGGAGTGTTACTTAGTAAATTCTGACTTTCCAATGGGTCTTCAATTAAATCATACAATTCTGCTGAGCCATCTGAAAACGTAATGTACTTATGCGTTTGATTTCTAATAGCAATGTCATACGTATCACCACCTCTTCCTATTTCTGTATAAGCGAATTCTCTTGTATTACTACTATCACCACTTAACAAGGCTTTAAAACTTTTACTATCATTAAGTTCTGTAACCCCTACTCCTGCTAGTTCTGACACTGTTGTAAATAAGTCCGTTACAGTTATTAGCGCATCTTCTGTCTCATTTACTCGTAATACGCCATTACCGCTTACCACCATGGGTACATTAACTCCTCCTTGGTAAGGAGTGTCTTTAGTTCTTCTATTACCATAAGCCTGTGCAACTTGTGTAGGTGTACCGTTATCACCAATAAATATAATAATGGTCTTATCACGTTCCGCGTCTGTCATACTAGCTAACAATCTTCCCATTTCAGTATCCATTGCTTCCAGAGCTGCCATATAATAAGGCATTGGATTAGTCGCTATACTAGATTCATCTGTTGGTAAAGCTCCTTGATTATGTAGTTCATCCGGTGGTAAGTGAAAAGGTGTATGAGGTGCGTTATAGGCTAGCCATAAAAACCAGGGATTACTTTGATTTCCAATCCAATCAATAGCAACATCCGTAATCTTTGTCGTAGCATAAACAGTAGTTGCTGTTGATGTGCCATTTTCTACAAAATCCCAGTTGGTATACGAAGTTACTCCTCCTCTGGAAAAACCACCAAAATAACCTACCCCCATATGGTTTGGGTGATTAATATCGTTGGACAAATGCCACTTACCAATAACAGCATCGCTGTAGTTAGCCGTTGCATTTGTACGTATATATTCTTGTAATGAAGTTTCTGAAATAGACAGCTCATCACCTACTGCACTTACATTAGTTCTAAAACCATACTTTCCAGTTATCATAGCTGCTCGTGTAGGAGTACACGTTGGGTTGGACCATAGATTATTAAAAGTTAACCCCTTACGCATCATATCTTCTAGATTAGGCATAGCTGGTTTTATGGTACCAATGTTATACCCTGGAGTAGCATCTAAACCCATATCATCTGCAATAATTAATAGAATGTTTGGGCTTTCGTCTGTAGACTCTTCTGTAGGATCTTCCATAGGATTACCTGTTTCGTCATCCTCTAGTATAGGTGCTTCGGCATCAGAACTACAAGCCAATAGTAGGGTAGAAAATAATAGAATTACAACTTTATATATTTCTCTCAAAAAGGTATTATTTAGTGTACTTGGACTATTAGAAGACCTAATGGTTTAACCAAGCCTATATTTATTTTAATCTATACTACGACCTATCATTTGGCATGTATCCATTTTAATAGTTATACCTAAACGCAAAAAAGACCTGTTTATGATAAAACACAATAGCTACTGTCATTATATGAGTTCTTTGGCTTTAGGTATCTTTTCCTATTTGAAAAACGAAGAGAATCTAGCTTAAAAAACACTGTGTATTTCAATTACCAAAACCTGTATTAAACCAGTTTCAAAATTGTACCTTTGCACACTTAAATTTTTAGAATGAAACTGCACAGGAACCTCGTATTTGCCGTAATAGATGCTTTGAATTTAATATTCAATGAAAAAGAATATGCCGACAAGGTGGTTCAAAAAGTCTTGCGTTTTGATAAGCGATGGGGTGCTAGAGATAGAGGCTTTATTGCAGAAACCACCTATGAAATGGTACGATACAAGCGTCTCTATACAGAAATTGCAGAAGTAAAGGAACCATTTAGCAGACCAGATTTATTTCGTATGTGGGCAGTTTGGGCAGTACTTAAAGGTGTTGCATTACCAGATTGGAAACAAATAGAACCCACTCCAGAACGCCGTATAAAAGGAAAGTTCGATGAGCTTTCTAAGATTAGAAAGTATCGTGAAGCGGTGCCAGATTGGATAGATGATTTGTGTGAAAAAGCATTAGGTGAAAAATTATGGACTGCAGAAATTGCAAAACTTAACGAACCGGCTAAAGTTATTCTTAGAACAAATACCTTACGAATAACTAGAGAAGAACTAAGAAAAGCCCTTTTAGACGAAGGTATTCTTACCGAAGCTATTAAAGGATATGATGCTGCACTGGTATTACCAGAAAGAGCTAATGTCTTTGTAACGGAATGTTTCAAAAAAGGATTCTTTGAAGTCCAAGATGCATCATCTCAATTGGTAGCTGCCATGCTAGATGTTAAACCAGGACAACGTGTTGTAGATACCTGCGCCGGAGCTGGTGGTAAATCATTACACCTTGCCGCATTAATGGAAAACAAAGGCCAGTTAATTGCTATGGATATCTATGGCAGTAAACTAAAAGAACTAAAAAGACGTGCCAGAAGAAATGGTGCTCATAATATAGAGCCTAGAGAGATAGATTCTACCAAGGTGTTTAAAAAACTATATGGTACTGCAGATAGAGTACTTATAGATGCACCGTGTACCGGTTTAGGGGTTATTAGAAGAAACCCAGATACCAAATGGAAGATGCAACCAGAATTCTTGGAGAAGATTACCAAAATTCAACGAGAAATTTTAGGCAGCTATAGCAAAATCTTAAAACCAGGCGGTAAAATGGTATACGCTACCTGCTCTATTCTTCCTCAGGAGAATAACGATCAGGTAAAATCATTTTTATCCAGCGAAGAAGGTGCAGATTTTACGCTAATTAGCGAAAAGAAAATCTATGCTTCTAAAAGTGGATTTGACGGATTTTATATGGCTTTATTAGAAAAGAAATTGGTGTAATTTTACGCTAAAATCTATAAAAAAGTTTTAACAATAGCATTCTTGGGAGGAGTCGGTATTGGGTTGTTGTATTGCCAACATCATTAATAGAGTAGGTACGAAAACTGTCGTTATTGAATAAATTTCTAGCATCAAAAAACAGAGTTAACTTATTTTCCTTTAGCACATACTTGGAACTAAAATCCAAGAAATAATAGGTGTTATTACCCTCTAGGTTTCCAAAAAAGTATCGTTCACTTTGCAATTCTATATTAAAATTGTCATTAAATATGAACGATAGGTCTAAAAATGAAGTCATATCTGTAAAAGAATTTTTAAGCGTTTCAACTTCTAGTGCTTTCTGCATCCATTGGGTTCCCACATGGTAATTGAATATGCCACTAAAACCAGAACGAAGGCGTAAACCATAATTATAAGCTAGCGAGTTTACCGTTCTAAGTTCGGAGTCGTTGACACTATTTTGATAATTAGAATCCAGGTAGCTTAAGTCTAGATTTAAGTTTGATTTAATTGGTTTAAAATAATAATTGACCGATGTTGCCGCGGCTATAAAATTCCTATCCTTAATTAGAATATTTTCGGATAAAGAAAAATTTTGGTTAATACGGGCGTTGTTTGTGAAAAAATCAAAATCCTTGCTGTAGCTTACAGCGGCGTTTGCAAAGAACTTTCCTCTATAATCACTAACCTGATAGTTTAACCTGTAATCAGATGAACTTAACTGATTAAATTCCCCTGTCCCCTTAGAGAAATTACGAAAACTGGTGAGCGCAAAATTATCTGTGGTTTGTAAAACGTTTGCATTCGTAGTTTTATAGCCAAAAGAACCAGATAAAATATTTATTTTGTTTAGCTCCCAGTTAAATGACACTTCTGGGTTTACAATAAAGGGAGTATGGCTATTCGCATTATTACTTTGATTTAAATTAACAAAGAGTTGGTGCGCATCTAATGCACCTGTTAGACTTAAGGTTTTAAGTTTAATTAAATATTTTGATTTAAAATACAAATCGTTAAGGGCATACCTTACCTTATTCTGGAAACCAACTGGCCTATCTAACACCGTCTCATCGTTTCTTAGCGTTAGGGTTGACTTAAAATCATCTATTCTAAGTGCATTACCTATTTTTAGTTCCAATAAATTTCCATTCTTCGTTCTATCCATCAAATGCGCTTCAAACTCTAAAAATTTGTAAGCATTTTTCGTGTCTTGAAAAACAGCGTTCGCCGCTGTATTTACAGGAAATAAATCTTGATAAAGAAACTGATTAATTTCATAGGATTGAGGTAATTTCTCATTAATATACCTTGCAGTTAAAAGAAACACCTTTGTTTTCTCAAACTTATGCGTATAGTTAATTTTCTGATCAAAAAAGGCGTTCCTAGCTTCCAAGGACTGTAGTGTAGCAACCGCATTAAAATCTAGATTCGAACGGTCATTTGATATGGTATTATTGTATTTGGTTGTCGTGGTTAAACTCTGGTTTGTAGCTATCTTATAGACTAAATCTAACTTTCCAAAACCTGTTATTTTTGTCTTTCTTAAATCAAAATTTTCAACATTGGTAAAGTCAGTTTCATTAGCGTTAAAAATGTTAACACTATTACTTGTAAAGTCGTTTTCGTCGCTATTAAAAAAACCTAAAGTTTTAATTTTTAACTTTTCTGTAGGGTTAAAAATAGCATTTAAAGAGGCTAGCTCTACATTATTAAAGTTGGTTCTTGATTTCTTAAAACCTGGTACGAAAGCTGAAAAATTTTGCAAGGGCTTTAGCTCTTGTTCATCTCCAATACTACCTGGGTCGTTAGAGCGGTAAGGTTTTATTAATTGTTTCACATCACCCGTTACATCATCTCCCGTATTGTTTAAACTGCTTAAGAAGTAATATTTGTTTTTTTTACCAAAATTAGCCAGATTACCCTTCGCGCTATACTGTTCCTTTAATGCTATATCATAACCTAAGGTGATATCCCCAAACCAAATATTTTTAGAGTCTTCTTTTAACTTCAGGTTAATAGCTACCTTATCACTAGCTTCAATTCCCTTTAGCAAAGGATTATTAGAGAATCGCTTTAGCACCTCTATAGTCTCTACAGGGTAAACTGGTAAACTTTTAGAAAGGATTTTATACCCTTTTTCAAAAAGGTCATCACCATCTACCATGAGTTTTTCTATTTCTTGATTACCAACGCTAATCTTTCCATTGGCATCTACATTAACACCTGGGAGGTTTTTTAACAAATCTTCGATAACCACTTCATTTCCTCTTGTATAATATTCGGCATTAAACGTTATAGTGTCTTTTTCAATTTTCAATGGTAGCACGTCTTGTACTATAACCTCTTCGAGTAGTAGTTCTTCTTCCTCCAAAACTAGAGGCATATTAAGGAGTGTATTTTGGTTTGCAATGTTGATGTCAACAATCTTTTTTGCATATCCCAATGCCGATACAACCAAACTAAATGAAGATATATCATTGACCTTAAGTGTATAATATCCCTTTTCGTTCCCGTAGTTATAGGAAAGAACCGAAGGTATAGAGTCTTTGGTTTGTGCTAAAATATTGGCATAAGGAATTGGTTGTTCCTTCTCATCCATTACCGTTCCGGAAATGGTATACTGACCATAAAGCGCATGGTTTATGATAAAAATAAAAACACTTAGAAAATACCTCAGATATACTTTTGTCAAAATTTAAAATTATTCTTGCTTTGGATAACCATCTTCCCACTGGTAAACAAGCTCAAGTCTTGGTGCTTCTTTATATGTAGAAGATATAATTGTTGTATTTCTATCGGTATTTAAAGAACTAACATAGACATTAAATTCATTTTGCTTTTCTGGCCTTTCTATTGTGAAAAAATGTTTTACAGACATTTTTTTATTACCAACAGGGACCTGTATAACTTCCCCTTGGTCTTGCGAACTAAATTTTAATAGCTTAAAAAGTATTAAATCCTTAACATCCGAAGCTTCAACTATTAGACCTGGTAAACCTTGTAATTTCCATGGACCATAAGGCACTGGTATATCCTTTGCAAACCACACTATATATGTTCTACCTCTAAAGTATCCAATAGCTTTCTGGCAACTTATAGAATTTAAATTTTTAAATTCCTGCTTTATCTTCCAATTAATACGAGGTATATCCTCGCTTAATAAATAAACTTGTCTAAATCCGTATACCTTGTTAATAAAGGTTCTTGACTCTCTATTTAAATAATATTGAGATCTTTCGTCATCATCAGGTAAATAAATTTGGGTATTGCCATTTTCATCTATAGTCCTTAGCTCTTGAGCAAGTGCTTCTGATTTTAATAAAATATAATTAGAATGCCTAGGGGTGAATTTTAGGACCCCTTTACTTTTATAGTTGATAATTTTATTTTCATAAACGTATTCGACAACACTTACCTCCTGTGAATATGCCCAATATCCAAATAGAAGTATAAAATGAATAAATAATTTCATTATGATTTAATAGTAATGACAAAACCTTGAATAGTAAGGTTTTGATTTAAATTATTATTGCTTTGGGTACCCTTCTTCCCATTCAAAAACAATTTCATTATGGGTAAGCCTATCTTCAACGAAGGGAGTTATAGTCACATTTCTGTTTGTTACTCTTGCTTTCATCAATTCAAATACTTGTTTTTCCATTTCCGGTACTATAACGGTAATATATTCTTTGATGGGAGTGCCATTTTTATAATTAGGTATTTCGAAGGTCTTGTCAACTGTCAGATTTATTTTTCTTAACTTCCAACGTATTTGATTTTGTGAGTCATATGCCTCAAGAATTAAACCCGGCAAACCATTTAATTTCCAGGGACCGTAAGGAACTGGAATGTCTTTGGCAAACCAAGCTGTATACGTGCGTCCTCTAAAGTAACCTATAGCTTTCTGACATTTTATTTTATTTAAATTTTTGAATTCTTGCTTTAATTGCCAAGTCATTTTTGGTAGTGATTCCTTAACTGTACTACTTTTTCCGTATTTTTTCTCAAGGCTTATTAAGGTGTCCTGAACTCTATCAACGTAAAATTGCGGCCTGTGTTCAGGTTCCGGAGCTAACAAATTTAAATCTTTACCCTCCCTATTTACCACAATTTCTTTAGGCACTTCATTTGACTTTAATACAACATATTTAGAACCTTTAATATTAAAATCAAGTGTTGCAATGGTGCTGTATTTTATTGCAAAATTTCGTTCATAGCTATATTCTAGTGTACCTGAGGTTTGAGACCAGACATTAGTGGCGATAGCATATAACAACAAGATTAAAATTCTTTTCATTTATTATCATTAGAAAAAGGTAAAACATATCTAATAAAGATAAAATTTTACCTCTTTTTTAGTTATTCAAATATTTCTATTAGTAGTTTAAAACGAGCAATAGCTTCGGCTTCAAAAGCTGCAGCGTCACAGTCACCTGTGTTATCAGTCGCAGTTGCTGAAGCTGTTCCTGCCGGTGTAGTAACTGTAACTGTCATCGTGCAGTGATCGTAGGATGCTGAAACAAGAACTGTTTCTACTGTATAGTTGTTATTTACAGTTTCATTTATAACAAGTTCAGAATCCAGCGAAACAGATTCATTAGGTGTTGTAAAGCTCATTAAACTTAAAGTAAAAATAGCTAGCATTGATAATAGTACTCTTTTCATAATTGTGAATTTTTAGTTCTTGTATCATAAACAAGAAGGTTAGAAAAAAAATACAAAGTCTAGAATACAAAGTCAAAATCACAAAGTCAAAATCACAAAGTCGTAAAAAATAAAAACCAGCACTGGTTAAATTTGGTAGCTCTCCCAAATTATCCTCAAACCATATGTACTGAGTGACTTTGTAAACTCATAAATACAACTTTTGGACATGTCCAAGATAGAATAACATTTGTAGGAAAACAAAAAAAAAAAAATAGTTTTTTCTTGTTAAAAGAATACGAAATACAATTAAATCATTGATTATCAATTAGTTCATTTAATCAAATAATTGAGCCTGTTGTAGGAATTTATCTTTCGGCGGTGTTTTCACCTTATTAGCACCGGTCTGTTTATCTCCCCAACGCTTCATAGCTAACACAACAGGGAGTAATGTTTTTCCTAAGGGTGTTATAGCATATTCTACTCTTGGCGGAATTTCTGCAAAAGTGGTTCTTTCCAAAATACCAGACTTCTCCAACTGTTTTAACTGTTTGCTCAACATTTGGCGATTAATGCCTTCTACTGCAACAAGCAGCTTTGTAAAACGGTTAGCGCCTTTAGAGATATTAAATAGGATGATGGGTTTCCATTTGCCGTCTAACACCTTCATACATGCAGTCACTCCACAGGTTTCAGAATTGGTTTTTTCTTTTAATGCCATAACGTTATTTAACTAGATATTTATTGGTTTGAACCCTCCTAAGCGCTAAAATAATAACTTAGGTTCAGTTTTCATACTGTTTGGCGCTAGTTATTTTTATCCTGCCTATTTGGGCTATTATAAGTAACCAACTCAAAGTAATTTTTAGCTAAATTTTAAAGGTTTATTAAGGGGTAGACTGATGGTAAATACGTAATTTTAAATCATAGGTATTCCAATTTATATCTCTAAACACTTATGAAAAATTGCACATCCCTTCTTTCCTTTTTATTGGTACTGAGCGCTATAATTAGTTATGGCCAAGAAAGCCAATATGAATTTAAAAAAGGGTCTTATGACGGCATTGGAAAATGGTATATGAACAGAGAGGTTTCTCATGTTATGGGCTACCAAGGCATGTCTTGGTTGGAACGCGATGAACGCGAAAAAGAGGAAAACACGGCTACCCTACTAGAAAACATGAAGATTAGCAAAACAGATGACATTGCAGACATTGGTGCTGGTTCTGGCTATCATGTGTTTAAAATGGCGGGAATAGCAAAAGATGGAACTGTGTACGCAGTTGATATCCAAGATGAAATGTTGGCCGCCATGCGGGATAAAAAAGAAAGAGGTAGATTCCCGAACATTAGTCTGGTAAAAGGAAGTGAAAAAAGCGCAAACTTAGCACCCAATTCTGTTGATAAAGTGCTGATTGTTGATGTTTACCACGAAATGAATTTCCCTTATGAAATGATGGCATCTATAAAAAAAGCTATGCGAGCCGATGCAAAACTCTACCTTATTGAATACCGAGGAGAAGACCCCAACGTACCCATTAAAAAACTACATAAAATGACCGAAGCCCAAGCCGTTAAAGAACTAAAAGCGCTAGGCCTAGAACTAGAAGAAAATACCGATAACCTGCCTTGGCAACACTGTATGGTATTTGTAAAGAGTTAGGCTTTTGGCTTTTGGCTTTTGGCTCTTGGCTCTTGGCTCTTGGCTCTTGGCTCTTGGCTCTTGGCTCTTGGCTCTAAAATAAAAAGAAAAAAGTGAAATTAACCGCAATTCCCATCAAAGCGAAACAACTCATAGTATTCCTTCTAACACCCCTATTTATGACAGCACAAACACTAGTAGATTTTAAAGAAAACCCAACAACTAAAAACTGGAATGTGGTAGATGATGTGGTCATGGGTGGCCGTTCTTCTGGCAGTTTTACCTTATCTGATGAAGGCTATGGAAAATTCTCTGGAGAAGTATCTCTAGAAAATAACGGAGGCTTTTCTTCAGTTAAGTATGATGTAGAGACTATAGCTGTAAAACCGAACAGTATCATACGAATACGATTAAAGGGAGATGGCAATACCTACCAGTTTCGTGTAAAGGACAAACGCCGCCATAGCTATAGTTACATTAGTACATTTGAAACTACGGGCAACTGGCAAACCCTAGAGTTTACGCTGACCGACCTCTACCCTACCTTTCGGGGTAGAAAAGTAGACCTTCCTAATTTTGACCAAGACACGATTGA
>CALHVP010000085.1 GCA_938038975.1 uncultured Maribacter sp.
AAAACTTAGTAGTACTAAAAAAGCTGTTATTGCTTCAGTAGAAAAACATAAAACAGAACTCATACGAATTAGTGATTCCATTTGGGCCTTAGCCGAAACGGCATTCGACGAATCAGGCTCTGCTAAATTATTAGCAGATTACGCTGAGCAAAATGGCTTAACAGTTACGCGTGGTGTTGCAAATATACCAACAGCTTTTACCGCAACATATGGATCAGGATCTCCTGTCATAAGTATCCTTGGGGAGTTTGATGCACTACCTGGAATTTCACAAAAAGCTTCTCCGGTAAAAGAACCCCTTCATCAAGGTGCTGCTGGCCACGGATGTGGACATAATTTATTCGGTGCTGCTAGCCTTGGCGCTGCAATTGCCATAAAAGAACTTATGGATGCTGGGAAACTAAAAGGAACCGTGAAATTTCTGGGCACTCCTGCTGAGGAAAAATTCTTTGCCAAAGTATGGATGGTAAAAGCGGGCCTTTGGGATAATGTTGATGTAAACGTAAGTTGGCACCCAGGACCTAAAACAGAAGCAGATGTACAGAGTGGACTTTCACTTATAGATTTTATTGTAGAATTTAATGGCCAAGCAGCACACGCTTCCGCTGATCCATGGAATGGTCGTAGTGCATCAGACGCATTGGAATTATACACTACAGGAATTAACTACTACAGAGAACATATTTTACCTACTTCTAGAATACACTATCATATACAAGATGGTGGGCAGGTAGTAAACGTTGTTCCTGACTATGCAAAACTATGGGTACGTGTTCGCGATCCAAAAAGAAACGTAATGTTACCTACCTATGAGCGCGTAAAAGAAATGGCAGAAGGAGCAGCAATCATGGCAGATGTAGATTATAAAATATCTTTAGTTTCAGGAATTTATGAAACGTTGGTAAACCGAACAGGTGGTGCTATCATGCAAAAGAACCTTGAACTTTTAGGAGAAATCGAATATACCGAAGAAGAAACGCAATTTGGTAAAGCCATACAAAAAGCTACAGGTAAACCAGAAGTTGGGATGGATAGTAAAATTAATCCATTAAAAGAGACAGAGAAAAATCCAGGCGGTGGATCTACAGATGTAGGTGATGTAAGTTGGAATGTACCTAACATTAATTTAAGAGCTACTGTGGCTCCAAAAGATACGCCTTGGCATTCCTGGGCAGTTGTTGCCTGCGGTGGCATGTCTATAGGTCATAAAGGGATGGTTTATGCCTCTAAAGCTATGGCAATGACCATGGCAGATTTATTTGAAAACCCAAAAATGGTTGCAGAGGTAAAAGAAGAATTTAAAACGAGAAAAGGAAATGAGGTGTATAAACCTATGATTGAAGGCCCACCACCCGTTAACGGAAATTAATATCTAAATTAAAAATTGCTATGTTCGGATTGTTCAAAAAGAAATCAGAGAAAGAAAAGTTACAAGAGAAATATGAAAAATTAATGAAGGAAGCCTATGATTTGTCCACTTCTAACCGCAAGGCTAGCGATGGCAAATATGCCGAAGCAGATGTTGTGCTAAAACAAATGGAGGCTTTGGATAAGTAATTCATCTAAAGAAAAGCTATGGGGTTAAAAAAAGGATATTTCGTCTTACTATCGCTAATTTTTTGTCTTACGGCAAAAGCACAAACATTTGACTTTAAAATAGATCATTTTGCTATTGTGGTAGATGACGTGGATAAAAGTGCTACGTTCTATGGTGAAATTCTAAGGCTAACAGAAACTCCGCATCCTGATAAAAAACCAGGTTTTCGTTGGTTTGTAGTAAATGGCAGCTCCCAAATACACTTAATTCAGAAAGAGTTTACTCCTTTTGAAAAGAACAAGTCCATGCATCTATGTTTAGCAACTAAAGATTTAAAAGGTATTATAGCCCATTTAGAAAAAAATAACATCAGCTATTCAGATTGGCCTGGAGAAAAAAATGCAATAACACTAAGAGCTGATGGTGTACAGCAAATTTATCTTCAAGACCCAGACGGATATTGGATAGAAATTAATACAGCACAACATTAAATGAAAAATAGCATTAAAGAAGTTTTTGAATTAGGATTTCCGTGGCAAACCCAAGACCCGTTTTTATTTTGCGTTTACCATCTGGATCATTATCCAAAAGGCAAGGAAGATATGTCTCCAGACGCCTCCCTTTCTGGCAGAAATTTAGGTAATGATTTTACAGTAAAAGACGGTTGGCGGATGTATCACGGGCAATCCATTCCAGGTTTTCCTGCACATCCTCATCGAGGATTTGAGACCATAACCATAGTTAATAAAGGGTTTTGTGATCATTCTGATTCCTTAGGAGCTGCTGGTCGTTTTGGACAAGGAGATGTGCAGTGGATGACTGCTGGTAAGGGTGTACAGCATTGTGAAATGTTTCCCTTATTGCACACAGAAAAAGAAAACACCTTAGAACTTTTTCAGATTTGGTTAAACCTACCCAAAGCAAGTAAATTTGCTGAGCCTCATTTTAAAATGTTATGGCATGAGGATATACCCATTGTTAAAACAGAAACTGCTAGCGTAAAAGTGATTGCAGGAAATTATGCCTCCAAAAAATCGCCCGATGCTGCTCCAGATTCTTGGGCAGCAGACGCTAATAACCATGTAGCCATTTGGAATATACATATAGAAGCTAATGGTAGTTTTATACTACCTAAAACAGATGAAAGCGTGCATACCACACTCTATTTTTATGAAGGTAACACGATAGAAATTGATGAAACTACGATAGCACCGAATCATGGGGTTAATTTAGACCTATCCCAAGAAACAATAATTATCAATGGTACTGGTAAAGCTTCACTTCTTTTACTACAAGGAAAGCCTATTTCCGAACCTGTTGCCAAATACGGACCTTTTGTAATGAACACGGAAGAAGAGATTCAAAATGCTATGCAAGAATATCAGCTTACCCAGTTTGGTGGTTGGCCTTGGCGCCACCCAGATAATGTACATGAAAAAGAAAAGGGAAGATTTGCTAAATATCCAGATGGTACACTAATAGAAAAATAATGAAGCTAACACTTAAACTAGCAGCAATATACAACCTCATTTGGGGGGCTTGGGTAGTACTTTTTCCAAATCACTTTTTTGAAATTGTTGGCATGGAACCCCTGAATCATCCTATGGTCTGGCAAGGAATGGGAATGGTTATAGGTGTATACGGAGTAGGATATTGGTGGGCTTCTTATGACCCCATGCGTCATTGGCCTATAGTAGCCGTTGGGTTTCTTGGTAAGATATTTGGGCCCTTAGGATTCATTTTTAATTATATACAAGACGTTGTTCCCTTTGAATTTATATATACGCTGATTACAAACGACTTTATTTGGTGGATTCCATTTTTTCTTATCTTAAAAAAGGTTCATTACGACTATAAATGGAAATTAACGTAACAAAAAGACCCTTGATAACAGTTCTAGGGGCTTTTTTCTCCTTTGCAGGTCTATATCACTTCATAAATCCAAAGTTTTACCTTGGACTTATTCCTGATTATATACCCCAGCCGTTATTCATAAATTATGGCGTTGGAATCTTGGAAATAGTACTCGGAATTTTAGTTTTAATTCCAACATATAGAAAAATAGGTGGATACGGTATTGTGCTACTTTTACTCCTATTAATTCCCTCTCATATATTTTTCATTCAAACTGGCTCCTGTGTACCAAATGGTCTTTGTGTTCCCAAATGGATATCTTGGGGTAGGCTGATACTAATTCACCCACTACTAGTCTATTGGGGCTATACCGTTTCTAAAAATTAATATATGATTGTTGAAATACTGAGGATACTTTTCGATGTTGGCCTCCTTGTACTTATTTGGATGGTGCAATTAATCGTGTATCCAAGTTTTTTATACTACACACCTGAACAATTGGTATCATGGCACACTCGCTATGTAAAACAAATTTCTCTTATTGTGATTCCTTTCATGTTCGGACAAACCTTAGTTTCAGGATACCAATTATACCAAGTACAATCAGCTTATACAATAGGAAGTGGAATTTTAGTACTTCTCACATGGATACTAACATTCTATCTTTTTGTACCAAGACACAATGCTATTTCCAACAGATCTTATACCAATAAAACCTTGGTAGAACTTGTTTCTTTAAACTGGTCTAGAACTGTAATTTGGACGCTTATATTCCTTTGGACTTTAATTACACACGTGTAATCTTAGCTCCAATAGCTCTTAAACGTTCATCTATGTTCTCATAACCACGATCAATCTGCTCAATATTATGAATAGTAGAAGTTCCTTTGGCAGACAGAGCTGCAATTAACAAGGAAATACCCGCTCTAATATCTGGAGATGTCATAGTTGTTGCCTTTAAAGTAGATTTAAAGTCATGCCCCATCACTGCCGCCCTATGCGGATCACATAGTATAATTTTTGCTCCCATGTCTAGTAATTTGTCTACGAAAAACAAACGGCTTTCAAACATTTTTTGATGAATAACAACCTCTCCCCTAGCTTGTGTAGCCATAACTAGAATTATACTTAGCAAATCTGGAGTAAGCCCTGGCCAAGGCGCATCAGCTATAGTTAGAATAGATCCATCAATATAATTTTGAATCTCATACCCGTTTTTATGAGCAGGAATATAGATGTCATCCCCTTTTCGCTCTAGTGTAATACCAAGTTTTCGGAAAACAGTAGGGATTTGTCCTAAATCGTCCCAACTTACATTTTTTATGGTCAATTCACTTTTAGTCATAGCAGCCAGACCTACCCAACTACCAATTTCTATCATATCTGGAAGCATGGTATGTTCCGTGCCCCCTAATGTTTCTACACCATCAATAACTAGTAAATTAGAACCAACTCCAGAAATCTTTGCCCCCATGCGATTCAACATCTTACACAGTTGTTGTAAGTATGGTTCACATGCAGCATTGTAAATAGTGGTTTGACCTTCAGCCAAAACAGCCGCCATTACAATATTAGCAGTACCTGTAACAGAAGCTTCATCTAAAAGCATATATGCTCCTTTGAGTTTTTTTGCTTCTACACCATAAAAATATTCTTCTTTATTATAACGGAATTTAGCTCCTAATTTAATAAAGCCTTCAAAGTGGGTATCCAATCTCCTACGACCAATCTTATCACCTCCAGGTTTAGGAATATATCCTTTACCAAAACGAGATAATAACGGACCTACTAACATAATAGAACCTCTTAAACCTCTACCATCTTTCTTAAACTGATCGCTTTGCAAGTAGTCAAGGTTAATATCGTCTGCTTTAAACGTATAAGACCCTTTCCCTTTTTTTTGAATTTTCACACCCAAATCTTCCAATAAGGAGATAAGCTTGTTTACATCAATGATGTCAGGAATGTTATGTATGGCTACTTTTTCTGAAGTTAAAAGTACAGCACATAAAATCTGTAAAGCCTCATTTTTGGCACCTTGTGGTGTTATCTCACCTGATAGGGCATGCCCGCCCTCTATTTTGAATGTTCCCATCTAAATGACTAGACGTTTAGTAGCGCTTTTTACCGCGATTATTATTATTTCTTTGATTGTTCTTTTTACCAGAATTAGAGCTAGACCTTGGTGCCTTAGCAACTCTATTTTTCAAGAATTGTCCACTATCGGTAAGACTTTCGTCTCTAGCCGCCATATCTATTTGTCCATCGCTTAATTCAAAAAGGTGCTTAAATATAGCAGAATCGTCTACTACATCTTTATTCCAATTTAAATAACACTTTTTCATGTGATTAGCAATCGCATATTCCAAACCTGCGCGTTTATCCCCTTGCTCCCATTCGACCGCAACATCAATCATTCGCTTGATATTATTACCGTAAAAGCGGTATTTTGGAAAATTCTGTGGATATTCCAAAGCAGCTGGGCGTTCTTGCAACTGTTCTTTTGTAGTTATTGGAAAAGGAGATTCCACATCCAATTTAAAATCAGACATGATAAACAATTGATCCCATAGTTTATGCTGAAAATCTGGCACATCTCTAAGATGTGGTTGCAGGTTTCCCATAACACTTATGATGGAATTGGCTATTTTATTTCTTTCTACAGGGTCTTCAATAGAGACCGCGTGATCCACCATTTTTTGAAAATGTCTCCCATATTCAGGGATGATTAAATGAGGTCGCTCTGTATTATACTCGAGTTGTTCTACTAAATGCAAATTGGATTATTTTACTTAAAAATTGTTTGAAGAAGTATTCTTTTAACGCTTGCAAAATAATAAAATTATAGCTGATATGCTATTTTAAAGCGATATTACACCCTCTAGGGCCCCTACTTCTTGGTATTTTCTTATAACTTCATCAGGATTTGGAAGGTTTACAGTTACTGATACACTGGTATACTTACCTTTTTTAGACTTTTTAGATTCAATAACTGCTCCCGTATTATCAAATATTTTATGTATTATCCCAATGTTTTCTGAATCGGAAAGCACTATAAATTTATACAAGTAGTCAGATGGCCAAACACTGGTCTCTGTTAATTGTATTTTTAGCTTTTTATAAAATTCTTCTGGATTGTTTTTTTCCATGACTTAAATTTTACACAAAGATAAGCCGAATCATCTGGTTTTTTAGTATGCTGGGTTTGCCTATTTTTGTATACTTAAATTAGAAAATTGAACTTTAAACGAATTGTAATTACAGGAGCGCCAGGTACAGGTAAAACATCTGTTATTAAGGCATTGGAATCAGGTGATTTTCATTGCTTTCATGAGGTCATAAGAACCATGACTCTAGCTGTAAAAGCTGAAGAGAATCCTAATCTGTCATTAGGTAATCCAATTGCTTTCGTTAGTGATGCAAAACAGTTTAATCAACAACTTTTAGATGGTAGATTAAAACAGTACAAAGATGCTCTAAAAGCAAACCAAGAGCTTGTATTTTATGATAGGGGTATGCCAGATGTATTGGCATATATGGACTATTTTAAACAAGCGTTTACCACCGAATTTTTTGATATTTGTAATACACACAGGTATGATGCTGTTTTTCTTTTACCACCTTGGGAAGATATCTATATTCAAGATAATGAACGCTTAGAGACTTATGTACAAGCTACAGAACTTCACGAACACCTAAAAAACACCTACACGAATTTAGGGTATAAGGTCATAGAAGTTCCTTTTGGAACTGTAGCTAAACGCTTATCTTTTATTTTAGAACATAAAGCAATTTCTCGTGCATAAGAAACCCAATGAAATTTTAGAAACATATTGGGGTTTTACTTCTTTTAAAGATTCACAAGAAAAAATTATAACAGCCTCATTAGAAGGTAGAGATGTATTGGCTTTATTACCAACAGGTGGTGGGAAATCTATTTGTTTTCAAGTGCCCGCAATGATGCAAGACGGTATTTGTATCGTAGTTTCTCCCTTAATAGCATTGATACAAAACCAGGTAACCAACCTTAAAAATTTAGGTATCAAAGCAGTAGGTCTAAGCGGTTCACTGCGCTTTGAGGAACTAAGTAATGAATTAGATAATTGTGTTTACGGTGGCTACAAATTTCTTTACCTCTCCCCTGAACGTCTTGGACAGGAACTCATACAGGAACGTATCCTGCAAATGAACGTAAACCTATTGGTTGTAGATGAAGCGCATTGCATATCGCAATGGGGACATGATTTTAGACCTGCATATTTACAGTGTGCTCTATTACGAGAGCTTCACCCAGCGGCACCTATGATGGCTTTAACAGCAACAGCTACACCAAGAGTTTCTGATGATATTAGGTCATCATTAGATTTGATAGCTCCGTTAATTCAAAAAGACTCGTTTTCTAGGAAGAACATTGCTTTTAAAGTTGTTTTTGAGGAAGACAAAAAGTACCGACTAAAACAGTATTGTACAGCACTTAAAACGAGTGGTATCGTATATGTAAGAACCCGAAGGCTTGCGGAAGAACTATCAGGATTTCTACTTAAGAATGGAATCAAAGCTACATTTTATCACGGTGGTATTACAGAAAAAGAAAAAAGAAAAAAACTAGAACAATGGTTAGAAAATAAAGTTCAAATTATGGTAGCTACCAACGCATTTGGAATGGGTATAGACAAGCCCGATGTTGCTTTGGTAGTGCATTATCAAATTCCAGATTGTTTAGAGAATTATTTTCAAGAAGCTGGCAGAGCTGGTAGAAACGGAGATAACGCAACTGCAGTACTTATCACTAATCCAACAGATAAAGAACAGGTAAAAAAACAGTTCCTTAGTATTTTACCAGATGTGTCCTTTGTTAAACTGGTGTACAAAAAATTAAACACCTTTCTACAGATTGCTTATGGCGAAGGTTTTGGAACTACCTATCCATTAAATTTCAATGTGTTTTGTGCTACCTATCAATTAAATTCGATGCTCACCTACAACGCATTAAAAATTTTAGATAGAAATTCAGTAGTAGCCCTTACAGAATCCTTTTCTAAAAAGGCAACGGTTTTCTTTAAAATAGAAAAAGAGGATTTATTTAGATATATCGATGAACATCCAAAGCTAAAAGATTTTGTCAAGACCTTATTAAGAACCTACGGAGGTATTTTTGAACATGATATTAAGATCAATACAGTACTCCTTGCCAAGAAGTTAAATATTGATGAATCGGTTATTACAAAAGGACTGGAAAAACTAGCCACAGATGACGTAATAGATTATAAAGGTTCACACAGCGATTTAGAACTTACCTTTCTAGTACCAAGAGACGATGATAGAACTGTAAACAGGTTTGCAAAAAACATAATGGAGCAAAACACGCTTAAAGAACATCAAATTGCCCAAACCCTATTATATATAGAAAACAATAAAGTTTGCAGAAGCATACAGCTCTTAAGCTATTTCGGCGAAGAAAATTCTGTGGCTTGTGGTAGATGTGATGTATGTTTACATACACAACAGACTCCAAACAATTTAAAATTAGACAAAGAACGTATTACAAAATTTCTTACTACCCAGAATGCGAACTCCAGAACCATACAGCGGGCATTAAAACTAGAAAACAGATTGGTTTTAATAGTTTTACAGGAACTTTTGGAGGATGGCATCCTTATTATTAATGATCAAAACCAATATCAATTAGTTTAAGATACTATGAAGGACTTACGAATCGTATTTATGGGAACGCCAGATTTTGCAGTAGGTATACTAGATGCCCTCTATAAAGCCGGTCATACTATTGCAGGGGTAATAACGGCGCCAGACAGACCTGCAGGAAGAGGAAGAAAATTAAACCAATCTGCGGTAAAGACATATGCCCAAGAAAACGGACTCCCTATTTTACAGCCAACCAACCTCAAGAATACTAGTTTTTTAGAAGAATTAGCTTCTTTGAATGCTAATCTTCAAATCGTAGTTGCTTTTAGAATGCTACCTAAAGTTGTTTGGCAACTACCCGAGTATGGTACATTTAACCTCCATGCTTCCTTGTTACCAGAATACCGTGGTGCAGCACCTATAAATTGGGCTATCATAAACGGCGAGACCAAAACTGGTGTTACCACCTTCTTTATTGATGAAAAAATAGATACAGGAGCCATACTGCTCCAAGAAGAAACTACTATTGAACCAAATGAAGATGCGGGTTCTCTACACGACCGTCTTATGTTATTAGGAGCAGTAACTGTTTTAAAAACAGTAGAACGAATAAAAGGTGGTGATTTAAGCACTACCCTTCAACAAAATACTACAACATTAAAATTAGCATATAAGCTAGAAAGAAATACCTGTAAAATAGATTGGGACCTTCCTATAGAAACCATTCATAACTTTATAAGAGGTCTTAGTCCATATCCTGCGGCTTGGAGTACATTACACAACGGTGATGAAACGTTAACCATGAAAATTTTTAAGGTTGAAATGGAAAAAACAGCACATAAATTAAATGTAGGACAACTAATACACAACAAAAAAGAGATTAAAATTGCTGTAAAAGAAGGCTTTCTAAATTTGCTTGAAATTCAAATACAGGGTAAGAAAAGGATGCTAACAAGAGATCTGTTGAATGGTCTGGTTTTGAGTGAAAATGCATTTTTAAGGTAAAGCCCCGCTACCATTGGGCTGCGAGAAACGTAAAAAACGTCCTACTTTATCAACAAACCTCCCGAGTTATCAACAAAATAGGGTATTTACAGCGGTTTTACTTGCGTTGGTCGTAAATCCATATAAATTTGTTCAAAGGTTTAAAAGTATATTAACAATTAATTAAATCACATTATGAACAAAACAGAATTGATTGATGCAATGGCAGCAGATGCTGGCATCACAAAAGCAGCAGCTAAGAAGTCTTTAGAGTCTTTTTTAGGAAATGTTGAAGGATCTTTGAAAAGTGGAAACAGAGTTTCTTTAGTAGGTTTCGGATCTTGGTCTGTATCTAGAAGAAATGCAAGAGAAGGTAGAAACCCATCAACTGGTAAGACTATCCAAATTGCAGCTAAAAATGTTGTTAAGTTTAAAGCAGGTGCCGATTTAGGTAGCGCAGTAAACTAGTTTATACGCATATTAGAATTAAAAAGCGCTTTGTAAAAAGCGCTTTTTTTGTGCGTGAATTTTTGAATATTAATAGGAATTGTCTTATTTTAGAAATTCAAATTATTAGCTCAATGATAGAACTAATGCCTAAAAAAGGAAAACTACTTATCGCAGAACCCTCCCTTACAGGAGACGTTTCTTTTAATAGGTCTGTAGTCTTATTGGCAGAACATAATGACGAAGGATCTGTTGGTTTCATTCTAAATAAACCTTTGGATTATCAAATTACCGATTTGGTAACGGAAATTCTAATTCCGTTTAAGGTCTACAACGGTGGTCCAGTAGAACAGGACAATCTATATTTTATTCATAAAGTACCGCATTTAATAGAAAACAGTATTGAAATATCTGATGGAATCTATTGGGGAGGAGATTTTGAAAAAACCATTACCTTAATAAATGACAAAGTCATATCGGAAGATGATATCCGCTTCTTCTTAGGTTATTCTGGCTGGTCTTCTTTACAACTAAAGGATGAGCTTTCTTCTAACTCATGGGTTGTAGTTAAAAATGAATATGAAAGTCACATCATACAAAAATCATCTGTTGCTTTTTGGAAAGAAAAAATGGTTGAACTGGGTGGGGATTACCTATTATGGTCAAACGCTCCGGAAAACCCGAGCCTTAACTAGGCCAATGCGCTGAGTCTAGCAACCGCATTTAATTTTCCAACTAAATCTTTACTTGCTGTTTTTGCAAATACTTTCTTTCTGTACTTGCTTATAGGCGTTATTCCACTAATTGAATTCGTCACAAAGAGCTCATCAGCTTTTTGAAGCTCAAAAGGGGAAATAGATTCTTCTTTTAACTCATATACATCTGTCTTATTTAAAATTTCAATTAGTTTCTTTCTTAAGATTCCATTTAAACAACCATCTTTTAATGGCGGTGTTTTTATCGTAGTTCCAGATACCAGAAATATATTTCCATTTAAAGCCTCTACAACCATCTTATCACCGTTAATAAGTAGACAGTTATGATAATCGTTTTCTTTTGCAAAAACGCTTCCTACTACATTTAAAATGCGATTATTGGTCTTTAGATTAGACAACATATCTTTATTTATATAGAAATCCTTAAAAAGTTCTACCTCATAAAAGGATTCTGTAATAGTATAGAAAGGGTTGTCTAGCTTTTTCGCTTCAATACAATAAGAAATCGTATTTGTTTCCGGTAAATAAAGTCCGCCATCATTTCTAAACACAGTAAAACGAATCCTATATGCACTATTCGTTCCATAGCTCTCTACCGTTTTTAAAATTTCTTGCTCCATAAACTCCATGGTAAACTCCATTGGAATTTCCATACGAAGAATACGCATAGAAGACATAAGACGTAGGTAATGGTCTTCTAAAAAATAAACATGGCCATTTACCACCCGAATAGCCTCAAAAAGGGAATCACCATATCGCAAACCTCTATTATTTTGGTTTAAGAAAGTAGTGTCTTCTGCTACTAGGGTTCCGTTAAAATTTACCATAAAAAAAAGCCTTAAATAAATAAGGCTCAAAGATACTGTAAATACCTATAATTTATTTGGAGCCTAGTACCTGTTTTAAATCAGATATTTGGTTAGACCAAAGCATTTTTGACTCTTCTACTTCGTCTTCTTCGGCGAAGTCAGTAATAAAGAGAGACACATCCTTGGTAATCTCATCTACTATTATTTTCATTTCAAAAAACGAATCATCTTCATTCTCTTCCCATCTAAAACGTACAAACTCATCTGTCTTTCGTTTCAACAGGTTTGCAATCTCTTCAGCTCCATCCCAAATGAAAATAAACTTCTCTCCACGAGAATTAACATTATCAGCAAACCATTCAGATAAACCTGAAGGAGTTGCTAAATAGGTATAAAGTAGTTGAGGTGAGGATTGTATCACAAACTCAATTTCAAATTTTATCTTGTCGTCCATTAATTGCATATTAATAATGCCCAATATATATATTTATCAATGATAAAAAAATAAAAGACAGGTATTATTTTTTTAATCAAGTATTGTTGATGAACATAAAATTAAGCATTATATTTGCAGCCGTTTTAGAATACTACACCGGTTTTTTTATAACATAATTGTTATTTGAAAAACGAATAATTAAAGCTTTAAAATAGCGCTGTATAAAACGAAAATGGCGAGGTAGCTCAGTTGGTTAGAGCGTCGGATTCATAACCCGGAGGTCGGGGGATCGTGCCCCCCTCTCGCTAC
>CALHVP010000086.1 GCA_938038975.1 uncultured Maribacter sp.
ATACAATAGGACCGGTTTTACGACCCTACGCCAATCCATAATCATTGCAGAAGGTTTTAATCCTAAATTTTTCACCCATTATTGGAAAAACAAAAAAGGAGAGGTATATCTATTTGTGTACGAATACGGATTTTTGAGCAAAAACGATAACGGAAAGGAAAAATACGTTTTGGTTATTTGGCAGGACTACATGAATTAGTTTTTTTTTGGTATTAAATTTTTTCATAAATTTGACCTGCAAAAGACGCATAAAATTTGCTTCTAAATGTGCCATTTTGAATCGAGTTTAGAGTTCGGTTAATCATTTAGAAAAGACACTATAAAATACTGTAAATTAACAGGTTAGTGTGGTAAAATTCGTTCTGCCACCCCGACAAAAGCCACTGATTATCAGTGGCTTTTACTTTTTTAGGACAAAATGGTTGAAGAAGAAATATAGGGGTAGGTATTTGTAGTCCATTGGTTTTGGATGATGGAATACGGGGAATATAACTGACAAGATGGTTAACGATTACCTCGAAGATCATCGCAAGTCTGGAAACGACACCGACACTTTCATACTAGAGGAATAATTGTGCGTATCGTTAACTTTAGTTAGGTTTAAAAGCCTATGTTACGTTAGACCATTTTGGTTTAGTTTTTAGTCTTACTTAAATGAAGTGCTAAGATGTGGTATCTAACTTTTTATAGAGAAACGTATCTCCTTTAACCCCTTTTTAAATTATTCCCGTATTTTCAAGAATATCTAGTTGTGCTATTTTTTTACAAAAATTCCGCTTATCAAATCTTTCTTCGAGGATTACTTCGTACAGTGTCTGTAATTTATGTAAAGTAAATTTTTTTGGAAGTAATTCTCCGAAAATCATATGGTGTTGTAAATTTTGCATAGGTAGTTTATGTGCATTCGCGATGATAAATTTGTGGTCAAAACCAATTGTCTTTGGTAATTTATTAAGGGCAAACCATTTAATTTCAGTTACATTTATTTTTTGTTCTAAAGGATGATTTTCAGGCCGTATTAAAGCATAGAAGGCAACCGTTACCACTCGCTTTAAAGCGTGTCTCCCCAAAACGCTCTAAGATTTTATTTGTTCCATATGAACATCCTTTATTCCAATAAGGGTAATAAGCACTTTTATGACACACTCTTCTACTTTTTCATTAACTCCATAACGCCTCCCGGTAAGAGCAAGCAGTCTTTTTTAGCTTCAACCGTTCTTTTAGTAATTAGCGTTTTAAGAACACCATCACTAAAACCAAAAAAACGACATCCGCAGTTATACTGCACTCGAAAGAACCGGGTTTAACTTGGATACTTTTCAAACTTACAACCTGTATTCATTAAAAATTGACTGTTTTTTGGATGGGTAAATTTCATGTTAACAAATGAAAAGGGCTGCTTTCCAAAAAGAAAGCAGCCCTTTGTTAAAGTTTTATTTGAAGTGTTTTATTCTCCCGATTTGAATATTTGTACCTCTTTATTTTTACTGTAATAAATGTCATCGGAGACATAATCCACATCATAAATAGGTTTGTTGTTTTCCATAATTATTTTGTCAATTTCGTCCCCAGTTTCTTTATCTACTTTGATAAGGAGTTTTTCGCCATTATCACCTTTGGCAAAAATAATACTGTAGGTATCTGTTTCTTGCATAGCTCTAAATCTGCTTTGTACGAACTGCTGTCCAAACTGACCGGCATAAAAACCCGCTCGGCCAATAGCAGCCGCTTTTTCGCCAAAAACATCATAGGAGTTGGAGTTGGATATCATATTACCTTCACTATCCCTGTAAGTAGAGGTAAACGTAACTTGAGCAGTAGCTACCGAACCTACAACCTGACCGGCAATTAAAGCCGTTTTCAATAAACGACGCCCCGCTTCGCCTGGTTGTACGTATTTGTTGTGGAAAATAACATTACCGGAAGCATCTACTCCTACAACTTCGCTATCACCAGAGATAGATACATTGTTTTCAAATATTTCCAGACTATTTATAAGTTTTTCGTTTTTTAGTTTAAGCTTTGCATAGGGTTTTGGCTTTTCATTCGAAGTTTGATTAAATCGATATAATTCTTCGTCATTAAAAATCACGAAGTCACCTCTAGATTGGTCGTATTTTGCAAACGTAGGTCTCTTCTCGTTTAGTTTAAGGTTTCCCTTCCAAACTTTTTCACCTGTTTTGTAATCCACCATATTAGCATAAGTAGCAGTCACGTAAAGAATACGGTCGTTGTTCGTTTGCTCAAGAAAGTAAATAGGGTCTTCTTCGTCGTCGCTGATGTTTACATCTTTCTTCCACGCTTTCTGCCCGTCCTTGTTAAGCAACATCATCTCATCATCGTAAACGTATAAAAAATCGGTACCAATGGGGATTACGGATTTTATACCTTTTCCCTTAGGATCTTTTTCCCAAACTTTTTCTCCTGTTTCGTAATTGTAAAAATTAAAGCCCCTGTAGTGTGCCAGTAGCATTTTATCTTGCCAGTCTTCAAAAAGCACTAGATACTTGGTGGTAAGGGCATCGTCCCAAACTTTTTCACCAGTATTTGCATTATGCAGATTGATCAAACTTTTATTTGCAAAAAGACCTTTGGTTTGAACTGTGATTAGTTTTTTGGCATCTTTAGTTATCCTAAAATCGGCAACTGTAGCCTCTTCTTCTTTCCAAAGTAAGGTTCCGTCCGCCTTATTTAAAACATAAAACTTGGATTTGACTAAAGCGAAAATTTTATCATCAGAGTATTCCATAACGTCAAGTAAGCCGGTTTGGTCATCTCCGCTTAACTTGGCCATAGATTGTAAAAATGCTCCGTATGTCTTTGATACGGTTGTTTTCCAATCCATTTTTTTATTGGTCAAAGAATATTTCGCAATAATTAGGCTTTGATCTTCTACACCTCTAAGAAGTAAAGCATTTTCGTCAAATAAATATTCAGCCTGGAAATATCGTTCGTTATTTTCAGAAGCAAATATGGTTTCTCCTGTAATACTGTTAAATACGTACAATTGATCATCAATAAATTTCTGGACAAATGGGGTATCCTCTATTACGGTAAAATCGGCCGAAGTATCAAGGCTACCTGTAGTCAATATTTGGGCGGCTTTGTTAATGCCTGACTTCTTTGGAGCGTCTACCGACCAAATAATATTTTCATCGATAGGACTGTATCCATGCATTTTTTCACCTTCCGAAATCACTGCGATGCCGTTAACGGGCACAATGACTAAATCTGTAACTTTGTTATCAAAGTTTATTGTTTTTTCGGGGGCTCTCTGAGCATTTATACTTACCACTGTAAGTAAAAAGCCTAGAGTTAGAAGGGAATTTTTCATAAATTTTGGTATTTTAAAATATTTTTTTTTAAAAACTACCTTAAATTCTTATTAACAGGTTAATTATTGTTGTGAAAATTCTAAATTTGTAGGTCAAGTCCTGCATAGTAGTTTGTTTCTAATAACAAAAATGAAAATCAATTTCAGGAACTGACTTTTTTAGACAAATCACTCAAAATGCTCAACAGCTTATTCAAATATATTAATCCTAATAGATAGTTGCCTAAAGAGAATTTTTAGGCTATCGCGTCATTGGATAATACATTAGGCTACAATTTCACCAATTCAAATCGAGTAGCTGTTGAACGTTTGATTCGTGTGGCATTGAGCTATGATTTTTTCTTGCAATTTTTTTTGAATAATAATAGTGTCATTAGGCCTGTGGCATATTATAAGGGCATGCCTGAAGGTGTTGAGAGCCAATATGGTTTGAATACATTATTTTAAACACTTAAATTATAGCTTTAAGGAGGATAGTGATAACTACACTCCATAGTTAGGAGTAGGGGTTATTTTATTCAATCGATTTTCTTTAAAAGGTCTAATAGAAGTGCCTCTCGATTCTCAATTTGAGGATGAAGACCCAACTTTTGATATTTTCTTTCTTACAGGTTTTGAACATTAAAACAGCCTAATACAGAAGATGATGAAAAACGAGAAGAGCTAGTTAAAGAAGATATGGAGAAAGTAACTAACCGTCTAAAGCGAGATACGGATTCTATAAAATAAATAGAATAAAATAGGGTCGCTAAACTAGTTTTGGGGACCCTATTTTCAAGTATAATACATTTTGCCTTATCAATTTTAACTCAACACATCGGTGACACCTGGGGTTGGAATTGGATACTGTCCATTTTCATCTGGCATAGAAGGTGGCATGGAATCCCAACTTAAATCTTTAGGAACGAGCAGTTTTTCAGATTTCATTGCATCTTCCCAAGTAACCACTTTCCCTGAATAAGTAGCCATTCTTCCTAAAATAGCCGTCATAGTGCTTTTTGCACCATTTTCGGCGTCACTAATCACTTCATTATTTCGTATCGCAGCAAATAGTCTATTATGCTCTACTTGATATGGATTAGGATCATCTTTACCGCGATGCTCAAAGATAGAATTACCTTCTAGATCTACAATAGTAGCAGTGCCAGCATCCTTCATGTCTATGCGACCTTTGGAGCCTTGGAAATTTTCACCAACCTTGGACCATGTACCAGGTTGATGTCTACATTGACTGGATATTACGGCACCACTAGGATACGTGAACTCCACAAAATGATGGTCAAATATTTCCCCGTGATCTTTCCCTGTTCGTATTTGACGGCCACCCATACCTTGGGCGGAAATAGGATACTCCCCTAAAAACCAGTTGGCAACATCAATATTATGAATATGTTGTTCTAGGATGTGATCTCCGCAAAGCCAGTTGAAGTAGTACCAATTTCGCATTTGATACTCCATTTCGCTTTGGCCAGCTTGTCTTGGTCTCACCCAAACACCGGCACTATTCCAATATACTTGTCCAGATGTTATTTTCCCAACGGCTCCTTCTTTAATTTTTTCAGCAATGGCTAAGTAATTATCTTGATAATGTCTTTGAAGACCAACCACCACATTTAATTTATTCTCTTTGGCCACCTTCGCCATTTTCAACACCTTTTGTATACCAGGAACATCTGTTGCTACAGGCTTTTCCATGAATATATGTTTTCCGGCATTTACAGCGTATTCAAAATGATGGGGACGAAATCCTGGAGGCGTAGCGAGAATTACAACATCTGCTTGGTCTATAGCCATTTTATAGGCATCAAAACCAACATATTTATTTTTGTCTTTTACATTTACTTTGCCCGTTCCCTCATATGCTTTTTGGAGATTAGTAAGGCTTTTGTCTAATTGGTCTTGAAAAGCATCCGCCATAGCAACCAACTCTATATTGTCATCTGCTTTTAAGGCTTGGTTTACTGCACCAGTGCCTCGACCACCACATCCTACTACTGCAATTTTTAACTTTTTGTCATTGAAGACATTTACCATAGCGCTCATTTCCATTCCCGGCAGTAACATCCCAGCTGATAACAATGCTGTATTCTTACAAAAATCTCTCCTAGATGGTTTTGATTTCTCCAGTTTATTTTTTTCTGATTCTCCCATGTTTTTCAGTTTTTATAGTGTGATGATTTTAATTCCAATATTTTTCTATTTCAGATGCTTTGGGCACCTCTTTTTGTCTTACAACACGGAACCCAACAAAAGGGGCATCCGTATTCCACCATGTACTTTTTGGAAATTGTGGATCTCTCATTTTCCATTTTTCCTTTGATGCAAATCTATTTGCATTTCTTAAATCTTTTGCATCATCATCATAAGAACCACCTCTTACCACTCTAGGGTATTCCGTGACTGCACGTTCTAAAGGATTTACTGTTTTGTTTTTTCTTGATTTGTATATTTCGGGAAGATATTGATCTAGGGTCCATTCTGCTACGTTACCGTACATATCATAAAGACCCCAGTTATTTGATTTTTTTTGTCCTACTTTATGATAGGTGCCATTGCTATTTTTATAGTGCCAAGCATAATCGTCTAAAGCTGCTAATGTATCACCAAAATGAAAAGCATTTGTACTACCTGCTCTAGCAGCATATTCCCATTCAGCCTCCGTGGGTAATCTATAAAAATATCCTGTTTTGGCAGATAGCCATTTACAAAAGGTAGATGCTGCTAGATGCGTTACATTTCCAACAGGCAAGCCAGCCTCTGTTCCCATTCCTAAACTCATATCTACATATGGAACGGTTGCTCCAGACACCGCATCAACCTCCATAGTTAAGTCAGTACCTTTTTTTTGGTTTGTTTCTTTATCTATATTTCGATTGATAAAGAGATTATATAATTCCCATGTAATTTCATATTTGGCCATCCAAAAGGCATCGATTTCAACCTGATGCGTTGGGCCTTCGTCCATATTTCTATGTTCTTCAGTTGCTGGACTCCCCATGGTGAATTTTCCGGAGGGAATAGTAACCATATCAATTATTAATTCGGTACCTGCAAGTTCTTGTTGGTAGTTATTTATGGTTTTATTTTGAGCAAGAATTGGTAATAATGATAGACTAGAAAGGAGTAGAAGTAGGGTTTGTCTGTGTACCATCCTTTAAATATATACTATTTTTTAATAGTAATAAAAGGGACTATGAAATTGTTAAGTGACTTAAGAATCACCAAATTCATTTAAACTTACCTAGTAAGCAAAGCGATTTAAAGGCTTAACCTCGAAATAGAAAAAACCGTTCTTTTAATTCTTCAATAGCGGTAGCCTTGTTTGTAGTAATATACTTTAACGCCTCTTCTGTAAATTCTGTGCCTTAGCTTCTGGAAATAAACCTTTGGACGTCAGTTAGACATCTTTAACCTTCTTAGGAACTTTATGGAATCCAATAAAATAGAAGTATATTTTTTCATTTTTTATCTCATATCAAATCAATCCTATTTCTTGTAAGTAGTGCTATTTTCCTACAAATTTTTCATTGTAATTAATGTTTTACCTACTATTTATACTTAAAATATTGAAAATCAATATTTCACCACAAAATTCAAGCACCACACAACAAATACTTTTTGAGGGCTCTTTAAAAGCTGAATTTTGTTAAGTCAATCTAATTGCTTGCCCGTTATTTACGTATAAAGGGTTAACTAAGATGGGCTGACATAAACTATATTTTTTTGTCCTATGGTATCTAAACCTGCCCAAAATAGCATACTGATTATTCTTTTGTTTTTTGCGAATCTAGCCGTTATGGCCCAGACCAACCCTATTGTTGATTTGGTTAATGATACTAACAATAATGTCGATGGGAATGTTTCCAATTGCGCAAATGATGGGAGCCAATTACCTAGAATTTTTCTATGCGGAATCAATGATACGGCAAACCTTACAGTAAGTTATCCCACCGCTGTTGGTATTTCATGGCAAAAATTAGACGAAAATAGTTGTACTAATTTTGGCGATGACTGTGCTAATAAAAGCCCATCATGTGTTTATAATACGGTTGCCTCTGGTAGTACTTACCCTGTAAACAATGCAGGAAAGTATCGTCTTCGTATCGATAGAGGTAGTGGCGTTTTTGAAAGCCATTATTTCCACGTTTATCAAAATACCTTAGAAGTGTTATACCAAACCGCCGATATTGGTTGTGAACCTACAGGTAATATAACCATTACTAACCTTGGTAGTAATTATGGTTTTCGGTTGGTCAACGCTAGTAATGATGAAATATTGGTTCCTTTTAGTGCCAACAACGGTCCTTCATTTGTTATTTCTACAGATGGTAATTACCGTGTAGAAACCATACAACTGAACCCTTTTTCAGGTTTACCCGTCGAAAATGGCTGTCTTTTTAGTACACCGGAAATCGCAATTGGAACAAGTACTTTTGCTGTACAGGCTTCTTCAACTGAAGCTGACTGTACTGGCGTAGGAACAGTATCTGTAACGGCAACAAATGGCACTCCTAATTACGCTTTTGAATTACGTTTAGACGATGGTCTGGATGGAGGTAGAGGAACACTAATCGACGTAGTGACCAATCAAACGTCAAATACCTACACATTTACTGGGGTGGGTCAAGGTGATTATCTCCTAGTAGGGCGTAATAGCAGTGGTTGCGAGCAGTCAGCGCCTACTACCGTTATTGTAGATAGTGAAAATACATTAGGTTTTGAGGCAAGAGTTTCTCAGCACATTACGTGTAGAGAGGGTAACATTCTTGTGGATCCAGATGGCGGTAAGCCTCCCTATCGCTATGCTATTTGGAAATATGTTGACGAGTCCGACAATGTTATTACCACATATAATTCCCCTTCAGATATTCCTAGTTCGGAGTTTCAAACGAGTGAAATTTTTGATATTTTCACTCCAGGAAACTATAGCTTTGTCCTGATAGATCGTTTTGGTTGTTTTACCATATCGAATTCTGTTGATATTGAATTTGTTCCCCCTGCTACATTTGATGATATTACAGAAACAGACGTCGCTTGTTTTGGAGAAGGTTCTGGTTCGCTTCAAATGAATTTGATTGAAGACGGTGGCTATCGATTAACCTATTATTTATTCGATACCGTAATTTCTGAACAAAACATTTTTGATGGTAATTTTAATTTGGCAGATGCCATTGCGTCTAATTCATCTGGCTTTTTTCCTGGATTGATGGCGGGTGATTATACTATTGTAGTGAATATGCAAAAGGGTAATTCCTCTTGTAATTATCCATATTATGCCACTGTTGAAACCCCACCAAGTTCTTTGGCAGGAGAAGCTATTTTAATCCAACCCTTCACTTGTACTCAGACTGGTACCATTCGTGCCAACAATTATGGTGGTGGCACAGCTCCCTACGAATTTAGCCTTAACGGTGCCAATTGGCAAACGAATGATATGTTTATAGGGCTACAGCCAGGTACGTATACCATTTTTATAAGAGATTTTTCGGGATGTGTTATAGAGACCAATGAGGTGGAAATAGTGCCTGTAAACGAACCTGAAGATTTAATTTTTACGTCATCTCAAATTACCTGTGTTGATACAACTTCTGATGTAACGGTGACCATAGTTGGCGGTACTTCTGATTTTGTAATTCAGATAACAACTCCTAGCGTTCAAAATGCAACTAGTATCTCTAATAATATTGCTGTTTTTGAAGACCTTGCCCCAGGAACTTATACCTTTTCTGTTGCTGATAGTAACGATTGCACATATGAAGAAAGTTTTACCATTCTTCCAATTTCAGAAATAGCTGTTGTTGGTGAATTGCTTGAAAATGTAAGTTGTAATGGATTTAGCGATGGTGCATTAAGATATACGGTAAATGGTTTTGATACCACGTACTCGTATGCTATTGTGAACGGTTCTGGAACTACGGTAAACACAGGAAATGCTGTTACAAACAATGTAATTACATTAGACAACCAACCTGGAGAAACGTACATCATAACGGTGACAGATGACATTACCGCGTGTACCGCAACGACATCAATAACAATAGCAGCGCCTGTTACCCCACTTACAGCAACAATTGAAGTAACTGATATTAGCTGTAGCGCTACTGGCACTAATCCTGGTTCGGTTTCAATTACCGCTGCCGGCGGATGGGGAAGTTATGAATATCAACTTCAAGATCCTACGGGGGCAATAGTTGGGCCTCAAACGAGTAGTTTATTTGCAGGTCTAACAGATATTTCTGGTACCTACACAGTGACTGTACAAGATATGGGTGGCTGCGAAGTGCAACAAACCTTTCTTCTTTCTCCGACCGTTTCACCAGTACTTGAAGTAACTACTAACAATTTATGTTATGACAGTACAACTGGTTTGATCTTAACCGCTACGGTTATATCTGGCGGAGTAGCTCCTTTTCAATATCGGATCGCAGGTGTTGGCGCATATCAATCCAATCCTGTTTTTTCCGGATTGGCCCCAGGAAGTTATACCATTGAAGTAATAGACAGTAAAAACTGTACGGCAAATGACAGTATTGAGGTATTCCCTACCTTGACAGCCTCTGCTAACCTAGTTAAAGACTTAGATTGTAGTGCAACACCAGAAGCTGAAATTAGTATTACTATTGTAGGTGGTAATCCAACTTTCACCTATGAAGTATTTAGAGATGGTACTTCGGTTCAGTCAAATACTGCGGTGCCTAGCATTCCTTTCTCGTACTTTACCGCAATAGCTGGAAACTATGAATTCACTATAACAGATATTGAAACCTGCACGGTTACAACAAATCAAGTAACAGTAACTGCTAATAGCGCTCCAACAACTGTTGAGGTGATTACCGAACCTTTATGCAGCACAAGTGCAGATGGTATAGCAGCACTACAAATTATAGGTGGCACGCCACCTTATCTCATTGTATTTGATGGAAGTGCACCATCTACACAAACAACATATCCAGGGCTTGTTGCAGGCACATATAATTATACGGTTACAGATTCGAAAGGCTGCTTAATTATAGATGAGATTACCCTTACGGCTCCAGACCCATTACTTCCAGGAACCATAAATATTGCACAAGATTATAGTTGTGATAGCGCTTCTGCAACACTACAAATAATAGGTTATTCAGGAGGTACACCAACATATACTTTTAGTATTGATGGCGTAAATTTTCAGACCTCAGACACATTTAGTACAGGTATTTCTGCCGGTACATACGTAATCACCATACGGGATTCCAACGGTTGTGTAGAACAGACGCCAGCAGTAATTATTGACCCATTAAATCCTCCAACTGACTTAGTTTTTGGACAAACTTCACCCGTATGTCCGGCTGTTGTAGCAGATGTAACTGTAACTGTTATAGATGGAAATACTCCCTTCATATATGAAATAATTTCACCTTCGGCCAGTGCCGTCAACAACGGAAATGACAATATTTTCACAGGTCTGATACCGGGTACTTATACCTTTTTGGTTATCGATAGCAAGGGTTGTACCCTTGAAGAAAGCTATACTGTCGTTGATATACCTAGAGTTGCTGTATTAGCGCAACTAACCAGCAATGTGAGTTGTTTTGGACTTTCCGACGGGGAATTTAACTTTACCGTAAGCGACTTTGCTACCACCTATACCTATGTAGTAGAAAATAGTAGCTCAACAATTGTTCAGAGCCAAGGTAATATCAACCTAACCACTCCAATTACGATACCTAATTTAGTAGCCGATACATATACGGTTATTATAACCGATGATACAACAAACTGTAGTGCAACTACTGTAACAACAATTAGTGGGCCACCAGCGGCATTAGATTTTTCCTTTACAAATACACCTGTTACCTGTACAAGTAATGCAACGATTACGGTTACACCAACTGGAGGATGGGGAAGCTATGAATATCAGCTTGAAAATACAACAGGACCCGTTGTGGTTTATGCGTATCAAAGAAATGCCATTTTTAGCAATGTTGCTGCCGGTACATACACAATCTATGTTAGAGATTCGGGTGGTTGTATAGTTGACAGACCCATAACTATTGAACCTGCTCAAGCACCAACCATAGCATTAGATGTGACTTCGGACTATTGTTATGATAACACCAATCAAGCGTCATTTGTAATAAACGTTACAGATGGGGTTGCACCATATTCTTATCGTATAAATGGGGGAGGTGCGATTACTGCAATTGGAAATCCGTTTACCATATCAAACTTAATTCCTAGGTCATATTCCATTCAGGTAATCGATGCTTTTGGATGCGTTTCAAACATACTCAATGAAACTATAAATCCTCAGTTAATTGCTTCTTCCATTGTCACTAAAGCATTGGATTGTTCTATAGCTCCAGATGCCATTATTGAGGTAAGTGTTTCTAATGGATATACCCCTTATGCAACCTATGAAGTTAGTTCTAATGGAGGTACAACGTGGGGAACACCCGTTTCCTTGGTTGGAAGTAATTTCAGCTACACTACGGCAACAGCTGGGACCTATGATTTTAGAATTACTGATAATAGAAATTGTTCCGTAATCACACAGGCAATTGTGCCGCCTATAAGCAACCCAGTGATTACTTCATTGGTTCAAACTACCGATATTTTATGTAATGGAGATTCTGGTGGCACTATTCAAGTGAATTTAGATACTACTCAAGGCGTTGCGCCATTTACAATATCCGTTATCAATACAACCACCGTTATAAATTACGGTGCACAAACATCAGGCCTTCCTGCAGGAACCTATGAAGTTACCGTTACCGATGCAAATTCATGTACAGATACGGATGTTGTTGTTATAACAGAACCCGATGTTATTGATTTCACTATAAATTTAACCGATATTCAATGTGACTCAGCAGGTACGGACCCAACTGATAATACAATTCCTGGCTCGATTTCAGTTTCTGCTGTTACCGGAGGAACTGCTGAATATGTATATTATTTAAATGCAAATAATGGAATGCCTACGCAAATCTATGCGACCACACCCGGCAATCTCGATCATACGTTTACCATCTTAAATTTTGGTATTTATAATGTAGAGATTATTGATGCAAATGGGTGTTCGGTAACCAGTAGTGAAATTATTGCCTCACCACCAGATGATTTAGATATTGATGTGAGTACGGCAACTGCCAATTGTGCTCTAGGCGGAGAAGCAATTGTAACGGTATCATCTGCTTTTTCAAGCAATGATTATGAGTTTGCAGTTCTAGAATACTATTCGCCACCTTACTCTAATAATTATCAAGGGCCTGATGTTTTAAATGGTGATTCTGCAACAATTACCGGCTTGATCCCAGGTGTAACCTATACATTTGTTGTTTTTGACAACGCTACTAAGTGTTACTATTTTGAATCGGCAGGTGCTCCAATTGACACGCCGTCCAATCTTAGCTCAACGCTAGATATGGTCTCGAACGTAAGTTGCACGGGTAATGCTGATGGGGCTGTTAGTTTTACATTTGCCAATTACGATTCTGGTGCCACTGCGGTTTCCTATGAAATATTTAATGCACAATCAAACGTTTCTACGGGAATAAGCGATTCTGGTGTAACGGTAAACCCTCCTGCACCAAGCACGGGAGTTCAAATTTCAAATGTAGGACCTTTACCACCTGGCGTTTATTATATTCTATTTACTGAGCAAGGTGGCGCATATCCGGGATGTTCTGTCGCCTCGGAACAATTTACTATAGAGGAAGCCTCTGTACAACTTGTAGCTACTGCCAATCTGGTTAAAAATGACAATTGTAACCCAAATGCAGGTCAGGTATCTGCCAGTGGTCAGTTCGGAAGGGCACCTTACGAATTTCAACTTGCCCTTAATACAGATACACCTCCTACAACAACAACTTGGACAGGCACCTCGAACAACTTTTTCAACGTAGAAGGGGGTGATTATATCATTTATGTAAAAGATGCATTTGGATGTATTGAACCGGCATCAATACTGGTTCCTACCGATCCAGAACCTGAAATTAGCGTAGTTGTTACTGATGAGTGTACCGCACTAGAAGGAGCTTTTAGTGTCAACATAAGTCTAGACGTGGCTGGTATAGCGCCATACTCGATACGAGTTGATGGTGGAACACCGCAGGCAACTAGTTTCAATACTGCAGGAGATATTATGACGGTTCTTAATTTAAGCTCTGGCCTACATTCTATAGAAATTTTAGACCAGAACGGCTGCGGAGAAACAGAAACTTTCACGATTTATCCTCCATTAGCCATATTTGAAAATATAACGGTTAGTGAGAACTGCGACCCTGCCAACTCAGGAGAGGTCACGGTTTCGGCAAATGGTGGTTCAGGAAATTATTCCTTTAGTCAAATTAGTCCTGTAGGAGCAACCAACATAGATGGTATTTTTACAGGTTTAACTCATTCTGTTGCTTATACTTTTGAAGTAACCGATACCATAACCAATTGTCAAGAACAAGTTAGTATTACCCTACCTGCTCCCGCTATTCCAACATTTATCGTGTCACGGAGTAATGTGAGTTGTTTCGGTGGGAACGATGGCACTATTACTGTAAATCTTGAATCTGGTAACATAGATATTCCCTATGAATATAGTCTAGACGGTGGTATAACACGTCAACCATCTAATATTTTTAACGGATTAACTCAGGGAACATATAATGTAACCGTTATTTCCGCGAAGGGGTGCGAGGATACCCAATCAATTAGTATTGATGAACCTACGCAATTGGATATTTCAGCGTCTGCATCCTCCTTTAGTTGTGATACTATTGCGAGCACAATTACAATCAATATAAACAATGACGGTACAGGAAATCTTTCTGGTACTGCACCTTATACCTATAGTTTTGACAACGGTGCCAATTTCCAAACTACAAATACCTATCAAGTTCCTTTTGGTTCATCAGATGTCAATGTAGTGGTTAGAGACGCTAATGGCTGTTTAGATACGGAAGTGGTTGTGA
>CALHVP010000087.1 GCA_938038975.1 uncultured Maribacter sp.
TCAAACTTTGATAGCCCTAAGTCTAGAATAGCATCTGTATTTGAATTTTCTAACTGTTTGATAAGATTCATAATCACTTTTTCTACACGATCAATACGTTCTAGAAACCAATCCAATCCGTCCGTTTCCTTTTTATCAGGAAAGAATAGAGTTTTGTTCCACATATCAATAGAAAAAATAATCCCTTTATTTTCTAGTTTTATTTGGTTCGCATAGGTTGTTTTGCCGGCACCTGTATTACCTACAATAAGATGAATCATGTGTTTTAATTTTAAAAGAGAAAACATCTGGATATAGAACCCATTTATTCTAGTACGCTACAACTGTTCTAAAAGTACTATTAATCAAATAAATTGGAAGACAAATAACGGTCACCGCGATCACAAATAATAGATACAATAACCCCTTTGTCTAATTGTTGCGCTAAGCGTAAAGCAACGGTGGTTGCACCTCCACTACTCATTCCAGAAAATATACCTTCTTCTTTAGCTAGACGTTTCGCCATAGTACGAGCATCGGTTTCACTAACCTCCATTATTGCATCTACTTTCTTTGCATTGAATATTTTAGGAAGGTACTCTTTTGGCCATTTTCTAATACCAGGTATTCTAGAATCATCTGTAGGTTGCACACCAACAATTTGTACTGCTGTATTTTGCTCTTTTAAGTAGGTAGAGGTCCCCATAATAGTACCAGTAGTACCCATAGAGCTAACAAAATGTGTGATTTTACCTTCTGTATCTTTCCAAATTTCTGGTCCCGTTGTTTTGTAATGGGCTCTCCAGTTATCAGGATTTGCAAATTGGTTTAACATAATATAGCCATCGTCTAAAACTTTAGATTCAGCATAGTCTCTAGCTCCTTCTATACCTACCTTAGCTGGTGTGAGTGTCACTTTAGCACCATATGCTCTCATGGTCTGTACTCTTTCTATAGTAGAATTCTCAGGCATTACTAATTCAATATCTAAACCATATACACCTGCAATCATAGCAAGTGCTATACCTGTATTACCACTTGTAGCCTCAATAAGTTTATCTGTTTGCTTAATACGACCGCTTTCTAATCCGCTTTTAATCATATTAAGCGCAGCACGATCTTTTACACTACCACCTGGATTATGTCCCTCCATTTTAAAAAGTAAGGTAACATTAGGATTGGTATTGAGTACACGAGAAGTCACCAAAGGTGTATTTCCAATTAAATCTATTAATGTTTTAGGCATTTGGTAACGTCTTTATTTTAATTTCTGGTGTATGGAATACAGTGGAATGAGCTGCTATAGATGCTGTTAGCCAAGCATTACCACCAATGATACTGTTGGCTCCAATAACTGTGTTTCCACCTAAGATGGTAGCATTGGCATAAATGGTAACGTTATCTTCTATAGTAGGGTGTCGCTTAGTCTTTTGCAAATGCTTAGCAACATACAGCCCACCAAGTGTAACCCCTTGGTAAACTTTGACATGGTCTTTTATTATTGCAGTTTCTCCTATAACCACGCCAGTACCATGATCTATATGAAACGAGTTTCCTATTTGAGCACCGGGATTAATATCAACACCCGTTTGCCTATGCGCATATTCCGTCATTAACCTTGGTACTAATGGAAAACCAATCTTGTATAACTCATGTGCTAATCTATAAATGGCAATAGCATAAAAGCCTGGATAGGCCATATACACTTCTTCAATAGACAAAGAGGCAGGATCACAATTTACCGTAGCCTCTGCATCCATATTTAATTTTTCTAATATTTTAGGTAAGGTCTGAACATAATTTTCCCATACTTTTTTGCATGGTTTTTCACTTTCCCAACAAGCAAGATCTACTAAATCATCAAATTGTTGTGCTAAATGCTGTAAATTATCTGCAACGGGTGTTTCTATATCAAATAAGGTATAAAACAAAGTGTCTGTAAAAGTCTCCGTCTGCTTTTTTAAACGAAACCTTAAGTTTGGTTGCTTTTTGTGCTCGTTTATTTTATCTATAATGGATTTATGTTCCATGGTATGGGCTTAGGGTTCAAAATTAACCATTTAATCAAAAGTACTTTGCCGCAAATGGTTAACTTTAGATTAAAATCACAAGACCTAAGTCGTATGTTAGATAGTGTAATTACGAAAGATACTTTACAATTTTTAAACGAACTCAAAAAGAATAATAATAGAGAGTGGTTCACCGAAAACAAAACTACATTCAAAGCTCATGAAACCAAGGTAAAGTCTTTTCTAAATGCTTTATTGGAAGAAATGAGATTACACGATGAAATTGAAAAATTAAAAGTATTTCGTATTTACAGAGATGTGCGTTTTTCTAAGGATAAAACACCGTATAAATTTAATTTTTCAGGTTCTTTGTCGAGACTGGGAAAAGAACGTCGTGGCGGGTACTATGTTCACATTCAACCAAAAGGTAGTTTTATTGCGGCAGGCTTCTGGAATCCTGAAAAAGAAGATTTACTCAGGATACGAAAAGAGTGGGAGGTAGATGCCACAGAGCTTCGAGAAATCTTATCTGATTCTAAATTTAAAGGGGTATGGGGAGATTTAGTAGGAGAGGAGTTGAAAACTTCACCGAAAGGATTTGATAAGGAACATCCAAATATTGATATTATACGCAAGAAGCAGTTTATTTTCGTTAAAAATTTTACGGACGGCCAAGTCACCTCACCTGGGTTTGTTCAAACTGTAAACGATTCTTTCAAAACTATCCGACCTTATTTTAATTTAATGAGTGCTATTCTAACGACTAATTTAAACGGGGAATCACTATTAGATTAAACTGGCATGTTCAAAAAACTGCATTTGGTCTTGTAATCTTTTGATTACCATGTTTGTGATTCTTTTATTTAAAGCCGAAGCGTTAGAATTATAAAGATGATATTCTTCCATAGTAAATTGACCCACAATTAGACCTTTAATTGTGTTGCGATATTTAATATCTTTTTGAAGTGCATTTGAAATATATTCGGTTCTTTTTTCCAGTTTTAATTCATGAAATCTATTTTTTGTCTTGATTATATAGTTTTGAAATGAAGCCAATAGTAAGTCATTCTGTAATTTAAGAATAGGTCTAAGGGTTTGATTCTGAAATCTTTCCTCATCACTCATACTTACCATTATCTTGGCATTAGGTATTATTGGACGTATACTTAACAAATGTTCAGATCTCTCGTTCATGATATGTGTGCTTTGTCTAAAGATACCTAATAGGCCATTATATGTTTATTTGTTTATGTTAAGTTTTTAAATGGTTATAAACATCTAGTTTACACTATTTATGGAAAAAGAGGTATCGTATCCTATGACACTAGTATTTCAAATTAATAAATAAACACTACTGTAATTACTAATTAGTTAGTTGGGTAATACAAAATTTTAGAGATTGATAAATCTGCATGTTAAATAGAAGTCTACAGCTGATACTACAGGTTTTTAGGTCTAATTTTGGGGTATAAAATTAAACTTTTATGAGATTTCATACCAGAAAATTAGTTAAGCCAGAAGATCTTAATTCAAACGGAACTCTGTTTGGTGGCAAGGTATTGGCATGGATAGATGAGGAAGCTGCATTGTATACTATAGTTCAGTTGGAGAATGCTAAAGTTGTGACCAAGTATATGTCTGAAATCAATTTTATGAGTGCAGCAAAGCAAGGAGATGTTGTAGAAATTGGAATAGAGGTAGTTAAATTTGGAAAAACTTCGTTGACACTAAATTGTGAGGTTCGTAATAAAATGAACCACAGAACAATAGTTACCGTGGACAACATCATTATGGTAAATTTGGGTGAAAACGGAAAGCCTTCACCACATGGAAAAACTAAAATAGAATTCGTAAAAGATCGTCTAGCCGCTGCAGAATAAACTTAGATTTTAGCCATTTCTTGTGCTAAATCCTGTACTTCGTCCAAAACACGAAGTAAATTGCCACTCCATAATTTAGCAACTTCTTCTTCTGTATATCCTCTTTTTACCAATTCTAACGTTACGTTGAAAGTTTCAGAAGCATCTGACCAACCTTATATACCGCCACCACCATCAAAGTCTGAACTAATACCAACATGGTTTATTCCAATGAGCTTTACCATATAATCTATATGATTTACAAAATCAGAAACGTTTACCCCTTCTGGCACATTGGTTCGTTTATCTGCTACTTCTTTTCCTAAACTTACTACTTTAGGATAGTTCTCCATAAAAGCTTCTTTTTGACTATCTGTTAAGCTATTAAACTCAGAACGTTCAAACCAATCTATCTCCAGAGAATCTGCCACTTGTTGATATAAGCCTTTCATGTAAGCAGCCTTCTTTTCATGCTTTTCTGTATTTAAATAGGAACTAAATGCTACAGTCTGTACCACACCACCATTGTTTTTCATTAATTGCAGCTGCTCATCATCTAGATTTCTGCTGTGGTCACAAAGTGCACGTGCAGAAGAATGTGAAGCAATTATGGGTGCTTTGGATAACTGAATCATTTGTTTCATTGCCTCTTTTGAAGGGTGTGAAACATCAATCATTATGCCCAACCTATTCATTTCTTTAATTGCTTTTTTTCCAAGTTCGCTAAGTCCGTTATGTAGCCAAACGGAATCTTTTTCTCCAGTATTGGAATCGCAAAATTGACTATGTCCATTATGGGATAAAGAGATGTACCTAGCACCCAAATCTCTATATTTCTCAAACGCAGAAAGATCTTCTCCAATCGGATATGCGTTCTCAACGCCTATCATAGCTATTTTCTTTCCAGAAGCGTCTATTCTTCTTACATCTGCAGAGGTATAAGCGAGCTCTATTTTATCTGGAGCATACACCTCACACAATCTATGAATAGCATCAAATTTATCCAATGCATTTGCTTTGGCTTTTTCGTACCCTGAGGTATTCAAAGAGTCTTGACCTGTGTAAACAATAAGCCATGAAACGTCTAATCCACCCTCTTCCATTTTAGGCAAATTAATCTGTGTATTAAGACGTTGTGTATAATTTATAGAGTCTGTAAAATTCTTGGTATTTATATCATTGTGCGTGTCTAAAGTAATCACACTATTGTGAATTTTTTTTGCGCGACTTTCTAAACTTTCTTCCATTTTATTTTTTTCCTGTTGACAAGAAAATAAGGACATTGCAAGGATAATGTAGCTAAATACCTTCATTGATATAATTTTTATACCTACAAATAAAGCGTTTTCACAACAGATTAAGAAGCTTAGGAAACATTTTATTGCCAAAGGAGGTTTAAAAGGGGAATTTTAAATTGAATTACTTGGTAATAACCCTCGAAACTAAGATTCACTAGATTATGCCCAAACTAAAAACTAGAGACCTATTAGGTCAACTTTCGGATTTAGAAGTTACTTTAAATGGTTTCTCTTATGAAGAATTAAATGCTGAAGAAGCAAAAGAACTTAAAAAATCATTTAATAGATTTAAATCGCAGCTAAGCGATCGCATTTTTGGTTCTGATCGCTCTGAAATTAACGAACCGGTTATTGAAGATAATTCTCAACTTAAGGTAGGTAATGGTAATAAATTAATAGCCCACGCAAGCCATGAAATTAGGACGCCACTTAATGGAATAATTGGTTTTACTAATCTATTGAAGGAAGAGGAGCTAACACCTAGTCAATTTAAAAAGGTAGATGCAATACAAACCGCATCACAATCCTTAATGGAAATTATTAATGAAATTTTAGAGTATTCCAAATTAACTGCTGGCGTAGAGGGTTTTGATGCTATCGACTTCAATTTTCATGCGTTAATAAAAGATGTAATGTTTTTATGTCAAACATTAATCATGGATAAGTCTGTTTCTTTAAAAGTAGCTATTGCGCCAAATGTGCCTAAAGTACTTTTAGGTGACCCATCTAAATTGTCTCAAGTGCTTTTAAATATATTAGGCAATGCTATAAAATTTGTAGAAAAAGGACACATAAAACTAGGGGTAGAACTTAAGAATGTGAAAGAAGAAACATTCGTTTTACAGTTTTCTATAGAAGATACGGGTATTGGAATGTCTAAAGAACAGTTAGAAATTGTTTTTGATAGCTATCAACAAGCGGAAAAAAGTACATTTAAAAAATATGGTGGTACTGGCTTAGGTTTAAGTATAGTAAAAGAAATTATAACAAACCAAGGGGGTACAATTAATGTGAAAAGTATTTTAGGTTCAGGGACTACTTTTGAGTTTTTCATTCCATTTAAAAAAGGAAACATTAATAATATTCCCAAGAATAAACAAAAAACGATAAGCGTATCACAAGGCAGAAAGCTTCTTGGAGGCACAAGAATATTAGTATTTGAAGATAATGAATTAAACCAACATTTAATTGGTGAGCAGCTTAGAAAATGGGACTGTAAAACATTTGTTACTGCAAGCGCTAAAGAAGGAATTTCTATACTAAACGATGAAAATATTGATATTATCCTGATGGACCTGAAAATGCCAGAGATGAACGGATTTGAAATCTCTAAAACGATACGCTCGATAGAAAATAAGAAAATAAGTCAAATACCTATTATTGCTTTTAGTGCTGACTTTACAGCTCAGGATCAAGAATTCTGTTATGCTGCTGGAATAAATGACTTTTTATTAAAACCGTACACCTTAAACGAACTCATGATTAAATTATTAAAACGTAAAAAAGAACGAAATCTTAGTCAGGCAACTCTAGAATTATTAAAACAAGAAACCATAAGTAACAATGAGAGCGACCATGTAGATCTTAGTCAGGTACTTCAGGAATGTTATGGTGAAATAGATATGCTAGAGGAGCTTATTCGTTTATTTAAGCAGAATATATATGAATTTATAGGAGCTGTAAAAATTGGTATTTCAAATGAAAATTTTGATGATATATACAAGGCAGCTCACAAGATAAAGGCCGGCTTGGCGCTTATGCATACCAATGATTTAAAAAGTTTAATTATTGGTATAGAAGAAAATTGTAAAATGGAAAAAATGGAAAGTATAAATGGCTTGTTTAAACAATTTCTGAATTTATATCCTAAAAAGGAAACTTTAATAGATATAGAATTTGAAAAACTGAAGCAGGCATAAATTTATGGAACGAGCCATTCTTTTAGCGGACGACGACGAATTACTTGGATCTTTATTAACCTTTAGACTCAAAAAGGCAGGATATCTAGTACATCATGTAAGGGATGGGAAAGAGGTAAAAGAATTCTTGTCTCATACCAAACCAGATCTGATAGTTAGTGATATTATGATGCCTTACTTTTCTGGTATTGAGCTTATAAATTATGTAAGAAATGAGCTTTTATTGCAAATACCAATCATAATCATTTCTTCTGCTGGAAATGAAGAAAATGTGTTAAGTGCATTTGAATTAGGTGCGAGTGATTTTATTTCTAAACCTGTATCACCATCAGAACTATTGGTAAGAATAGCAAGAGAATTAAATAAAACAACAATTTGACAAACGGTCTTAGGACATACTCGTTACATGCTTTAATCAGCGCTCCTAAAATCCCTACAGATTTTCTTTGGGGGCTTTCGGTGTTTTTTGTCGTAATAGCGGTGGTGTACTTCGTATTCGTATTCTTTTTTAGAAATAAACTCTCCAGAAAAGCGAAACAAATCATAGCCAAAAGGAACGTATTCTCTCCAATGATCTGCGAATTCTTATTTTATGATGAGAATGGAGAAAAGAAAGAAAAAGTAAATTATATAGATTTAAAAATTCAGATTAGAGAACTGTTGAAGAACCAATTTGAACGCGAAGTGCTTACTTCAGTTCTCTTGGATTTACGTAAGGATGTTTCAGGTAACACACAAGCTGAACTTTTTCATATGTATCAAGATTTGGAGTTACATAAAGACGCTTATAAAAACTTAAATAGTTGGAGATGGGAATTAGTATCAAAGGGCATATTTGAGCTTACTCAAATGCAAGTAAAGGATTCATACAGTTTAATTACCCAATTCATTAATGATAAAAGATCTACCATTAGGAAACAAGCAGAATTAGCTACAGTGAGCCTAAAAGATGAGGGTATCAATTATTTTTTAGATCATACCAGATTTAAAATCTCTGAATGGCAGCAACTTAAATTATTAGATGTGGTACGTAATAAGAAAGATTACATTCCGCCTCCGTTTAGACTTTGGCTAACATCAAAAAATAATCATGTAGTCTTATTTTCTCTTAGACTTCTAAAATATTATAATCAAAACGACGCAAGTGCTTCATTGATTCAATTATTAAGACACAAAAACAATCATATAAAGAAAGAAGCAATATTTTGTATTCGAGATTTTAATGTCACTGATGCAGTACCCACATTAAAACAAATCTTCTGGAAGTGTACTACAGACGTAAAAATGTATGTATTGGAAGCACTTTCTCATCTTGGAACAGAAGAAGATATTGGCTTTATTGAAGACATCGTTACTAAAGAGATGGCTTTTACCGTAAAGGGAAAAGCCATAACTGCTTTAAATACCATAAGGCCAGAAGGAGTACTTCCTACTAATGATATTTTACCAAAAGAGGAGTTTGAACATCCTATTTTAGAATCGGTTGATCTTATCAATGATTTAGACAATCATGCAGAGGCTATTAATAATGAAGAGACCAATCTAACCAGTGATGTTCTTGTTGTGCCTGAGGTTATTACTAATGACACAATTGAATCTAAAGATATAGAGACAGAAATTACAGCAGAAGAAATTACATTCTTACCACTAATTACAGATACCATAGCCGATATTTTGGAACCTAATGTTAGCAAGGAAGATGTTCTGACACCCATAAATCAAATTGATGTTCAATTTGAAGAGGTTTTGGTTTTACCTGAAGTTGATGAACTAAATTTTGAATTTCTTCCGATAGTAACAAAAGAGTCATATAAAAATGCATTAACTAACTACCATAGTGAATTAGTGGTAGATTTTGATGAAGTTATTGTAAGTGCTGAAGAATTTAATGGGACTACTACCTCTAATATCCTTCTTAATCAAATAATAGTAAGCTATGAAGAATTAGTTTTTAGTGATGTAGATGATAATGAAACCGTATCGTCTGATTTGGTTAAAACAGTAACTTTAAGTATTGATGAATTAGCTACAGAATATGAGCTTTTATTTGTAGATGAAATTTCTAACGAAAGTGTATTTGAATCAAGCGTTATTTTTGATGTAGTCGTACCGGAAACTAATAAAAACTTTAAGGTGGAATCTCTTATAACAGAAGTAGATTGGAGAAATGCTTTTAAA
>CALHVP010000088.1 GCA_938038975.1 uncultured Maribacter sp.
ATAAATAGTATGCATATTATGCTGTTTTTTGAATTCTAAAGCTGAAATCTATCATCTTCAATGTTAGTAAATTACAGGTTTACATTAAATTTTGGTAAAATCGTAACTACGAAAACGTTATTGTTGAAATTATTGTGCTCACTCTGGATTCTCATTTCTTTTTTGCGGTAACTTTTAGTACTTTCGTTGGCTTAAATTTTTCGATGTCTGCAAAAATTAAAAAAATAGGAGTACTTACATCTGGAGGAGATTCTCCAGGTATGAATGCTGCCATAAGATCAGTTGTGCGCACCTGTGCATATCTTAAATTAGACTGTATTGGTATTTACAGAGGATACCAAGGAATGATAGAGGGCGACTTTAAACCTATGGATGCCCGTAGTGTAAACAATATCATAAATAAGGGTGGTACCATGTTGAAATCAGCAAGGTGCATGGAGTTTATGACACCAGAAGGTAGGAAAAGGGCATACGCTCAATTGATTACTGAAGGCATAGATGCATTTGTGGTTATTGGAGGTGATGGTAGTTTTACCGGAGCAATGATTTTTAATCAAGAATATAACTTTCCTGTAATTGGGATTCCCGGAACAATAGATAATGACATTTTCGGGACTACGTTTACTCTTGGTTTTGATACTGCACTGAATACAGTAGTAGAAGCTATTGATAAAATTAGAGATACAGCGAGTTCACATAATCGACTATTCTTTGTAGAGGTTATGGGTAGAGATGTTGGTCATATTGCTTTAAATGCAGGAGTTGGTGCAGGTGCTGAAGAAATTCTTATACCTGAGGAAAACTTGGGATTAGATCGTCTTTTAGAATCTTTAAAAAGAAGTAAACAGTCTGGAAAATCTTCTAGTATTGTAATAGTTGCAGAAGGAGATAAGTCCGGGAAGAACGTATTTGAACTTGCTGAGTATGTAGAGGAACATCTTCCTATATACGATGTTCGTGTATCTGTATTAGGTCATATGCAGCGCGGAGGTTCACCATCATGCTATGATAGAGTATTAGCTAGTAGAATGGGTGTTAAAGCGGTTGAGGCGTTATTAGAAGGTAAAACAAGCCTAATGGTAGGTATTCAAGATAATCAATTGATATTGACTCCTATCAACAAGGCCATAAAAGGGCACACGAAAATAGATAAGGAGCTAATTAGGGTTTCAGAAATAATGACAACATAATTTTAATAAATTAAAAATAGATAAAATGTCAAACTTAAAAATAGGAATTAACGGATTTGGTAGAATTGGTAGACTGGTTTTCAGAACAACTGTAAAACGTGGTGATGTTGATGTAGTTGCTATCAATGATTTATTAGATGTTGAACATCTTGCTTACCTTTTAAAATATGATTCCGTACATGGGCATTTTGATGGCACTGTTGAAGTGAAGGGTGGTCATTTAGTAGTAAATGGTAAGACTGTTAGAATTACGGCAGAAAGAGAACCAAAAAATATTAAGTGGGATGCGGTAGGAGCAACAACTGTTGCAGAGTGTACTGGTATTTTCACTACATTAGAAACTGCTCAATATCATATTGATGGCGGTGCTAAGAAAGTTGTAATTTCAGCACCTTCTAAAGATGCTCCTATGTTTGTAATGGGTGTGAATCATAAAGGAGCAAAAGCTTCTGATACGATTGTTTCAAATGCTTCCTGTACTACGAACTGTTTAGCTCCAATGGCAAAAGTTCTTAATGATGCTTTTGGTATTGAAGAGGCTTTGATGACTACTGTACATGCTACAACTGCTACGCAAATGACTGTTGATGGTCCTTCTAGGAAAGATTGGAGAGGTGGTAGAAGTGCTATGTTGAATATTATTCCAGCTTCTACAGGTGCAGCGGTGGCTGTAACTAAGGTAATTCCAGAATTAAAAGGAAAACTTACTGGAATGGCTTTTAGAGTTCCTACTGCTGATGTTTCTGTAGTGGATTTAACGGTAAGATTAGAAAAAGAGACTTCTTATGAAGAAGTTAAAAGGGCATTCAAAGCAGCTTCTGAAGGGGAGCTAAGTGGTGTTTTAGGTTATACTGAGGAGGCTTTAGTTTCTCAAGACTTTATAGGTGATGCAAGAACAAGTATATTTGATGCTGGCGCAGGAATTGAATTAAATTCAAAGTTCTTTAAGTTAATTTGCTGGTATGACAATGAAGCAGGTTTCTCTAATAAAATGGTAGACCTTATTCAGCACGTTAATACACTTTAAGAATACAAATAGTTTTACATAAATTTTCCTGAAAATGAGGTTTTTTTCCTTATTTTCAGGATTCTTTTTTTAAACGCAGAGATATATGATTTTAATAGTTGATAGTGGTGCAACAAAGTCCGATTGGATTGCCTTAGATGAGAATGGTAACCAACTTTTTTTAACTCAAACTTTAGGTCTTAGTCCAGAAGTACTAACTAAGGAAGTAATAGAGGATCGTTTGGCAAATAACTTTGAACTTTCTAAAAATAGAGAGAAAGTCACTCATCTTCATTTCTATGGAGCAGGTTGCGGTACTGACCGGATGAAGATATTCTTAAGAGATATATTTAAAGATTACTTTCCAAATGCAAAGGCTGATGTAAAAGAGGATACCTATGCTGCTATTTTCGCTACTACCAAGATTGGAACCCAGGGAATCGTATGTATCTTAGGTACTGGGTCTAATTGTAGTTATTACGATGGTTATCAACTATTTCAAAAGGTTACTTCACTTGGGTATATCCCAATGGATGATGGTAGTGGAAATTTCTTTGGGCGTAAATTAATACGTGATTATTATTTTCACAAGATGCCTCAGGATTTGGGAATCAAGTTCGCTAAAGAATACAATTTAGAAGCTGACCATATTAAAGAGAATTTATACAAACAGCCTAATCCAAATACGTATTTGGCTACTTTTGCTCGTTTTCTTATAGAGAATAAAGAACATCCATATGCTAAAGGTGTTATAGATAAAGGGTTCCAGCAATTCATTAATAATTATGTAATGCAATTTGAGTTGGCCACTAAAGTGCCTATCAATTTTGTAGGAAGCATAGCCCATTATTTAAGAGCGGAGCTTACTACCGTATTAGAGAGAAATGACTTAATTGTTGGAGTCATTAGACAACGGCCTATTGAAGGGTTGGTAGAATTTCATAAAGCGAATATGTAGTAAAATTTGTTGCTCTTTTATAAAGAGTGAACTCCATATTCCAGATAAATCATACTTTGATAGGAAAACAGTAGATTTTATTTCATTTTTCTAAAGCCTAAAGCCTAAAGCCTAAAGCCTAAAGCCTAAAGCCTAAAGCCTAAAGTCTAAAGTCTAAAGTCTATTTTACGGCAATCATTGAGATTTCTACATTCACGAATTTTGGAAGGTTCGCTACTTCTACAGTTTCTCTAGCAGGTGCTGTAGCAGCATCGAAGTAGGAGCCATATACTTCGTTTACTTCAGAGAATTGGTGCATATCTTTTAAGAAAATAACTGATTTCACTACATTCTCAAAAGTCATATCAGCTGCTTTTAGAATGGCAGCAAGATTCTCCATAGATTGTTTGGTCTCCATCTTTATATTTCCCGAAACTAAATCATTTGTTTTGGGATCCATTGGAATTTGACCCGATATATATAGCGTGTTTCCACTAAGGATTGCTTGATTGTAAGGCCCAATTGGTGCAGGAGCATTTTTTGTCTCTATCACTTTTTTCATATCAAGGTCAGTTTTAATATTAATTTCTAACAGGTTGACTCCTATTTTCCCATTTTAGATCACTAAGAATAGAGGCATCTATACCAATAAAAAAGAACCATCTTTTGTATTGTCCAAATGGTGTCCAATTAAAGCGCATATTAAAGCTTCCTAGGTTCCGTTGTAATCTTAGTTGTGTTAAGGTAAAGCCAGAATTTTTAAGGTCATAACCAGAGGAACCACCTACTTTCCATCTGGGTGATAAATCTATATCACCGGAAAACATTATTGAATGGTTTCCAAAAGTATTTTGTCTTGCACTGTTGTTATATCCTGCAGTATATGCGAGTCTAAAAGTCCATGGAATTTTGGTGCCATAAATTGGGTTGTCAATGTCCTTGTCATCTTTTTTGTCTCGGATGGGATTATCTGAGAAACTATCTGCCCTACCAAAAAGGTCGTCGGTTCTACCTCCACTTTGAGCCACATAATCAAAGGGGTCTTCCTCTTCTTCCTCTTCTTCATCCTTGTTTTTGCCGAACATATCACTACTTATAGAATACGTGATATTTGTATTCGCTCTTGTAAGTCTAAACAAACTTCCGCCATTCTCAACGTTAAAGGTGTTTATTCTTTGACCGTTATTATCTATGGCATACGGGTCTAAATTGGCCGAAAAGTTAATAGACATTTTATTGTTTAATATGTTGGTCCCACCATTAATGCTTAAAGGGCTTAATCGTAGTGAATCGGATTCTAAATTGTAGGCACTAGATACATTAAAGTTGCTTAAGATGGGTACTTTTTTTGCCTCTAGCTTAGTAGTGTCTTTGTCTCTTACCTTAGCTTCCAGAACGTTCGCGATTGAGAAGCTTAAACTATTGGATTTTCCTAACCTTGGTGCTCCATTTAAGGTTCCTTCAAACCTACTATATTGTACTACATTGCCTGAGCCGTCTATATATTCATCATAAAACTGCTCAAAAGCTGGTGCATAGCCATAACTTACAGATGGTCGCATAACATGACGTATCGCCTGTATCTTCTTGTCTTCTCCAAAATCAAAAGTCCCATAAAGCGTGGTACCAATACTTGCACTAAAATTATAGGTATTGTAACGGTCAAACCCACTTACAGTATCTCTAACTACAGCCATAGTTTCAGTGTTGAAACTGCGGTCAAAAGTTTCTAAAGTCCACACATCTTCATAATTACCGCTCATACTAACACTGAAAAATTTAGCTACTTTAAAATTAGTGCTAATAGGTATGCGATGCTTAGCACCAACTCGAGCATTATCAAACATTCTACCTGTTAGAAAATCCTCATCATTAGTAGTAAGTCTATTTTGCGCATTTACATCATACTGAAAGTTTATATTTTGTATGAGTCCTTTTTTGATACCATCTCTTTTTGCAAAAGGATAAATTCGCTCCATACTTGCTTGAAGTGTAGGTAGCGTCATCGTTACATTATCAGTATCTGTTTCGGTTGCTGTTGGTGATGTTAACTGCGAATGAGTAGCTGTTAAACTCATATTTACTGATGGATATGCTGGGAAAGTCTTCGAATATGAGATAGATGATGATAGTGTATTGTTTTGTGTATTAGGTAAATTTCGTTGTTGTAAGGAGTTTCTAAAATATTCGCTACTTCCTAAATTTACAGAGGCAGAGAATCTAGAATTAGGACTGGCTTTTGTATCCTGAGAATGTGACATCTGGATGTTGTAATTTCTTGACAAACTGTAATCGCTAAACCCTTTTTGACTACGTACTTGATTTTCATATCTAAAATTAATATTACCCCTATACTTGTAGCGTTTAGTGTATATAGATGCCGCTCTAACTCCCCAGCTACCATTCGTATAAAAATCTCCAGAAAAAGTAATGTCAGCATAATCACCCAAAGGAACATAGTAGCCCATATCTTGGAGAAAATAACCCGTATTAGGATCATTTCCAAAAGATGGCATCATAACACCAGCTGCTCTTCCAACTGCTAATGGAAAGTAGGCGAAAGGCATAGCTATTGGAGTAGGTACATCTGCTATATAAAGATTACTATAACCCGCAATTACTTTTTTCTTAGGTACAAATTTTGCTTTTCGAACTCTAATATAATAATCTGGGTCAATGGTATCCTTGGCAGTTGTTAATTTTGCCTCACTTAAAAAGTAAACTGAGTCGTTTTCTTTTTTTGTAATTTCTGCATAAATTTTCATGGCATCATTTCCCAAATCTCCTGCAGCTGCTTGTTGTTCTGTTCTAGAATTCCAGATAATTGCTTTTTGTGTATCGAAATTAAAGCGAATGGAATCGGGTATGACAACATTAGTGCCTTGTTTAAAATAAGGCAGTTGAGTATAATTTCCTAAGGAATCTTTTAATCTTCCTGCGTAGACTTCATTTTTAATGTAGTCCATGATAATAACCCCCGCCTTCAATTCTGTATCCTGGTAATATATTTCAGCTTCGTTATACAGGTATATTTTATTTTCCTTTTTACTCAACTTTACATAATCCTTCGCTTTATAAGTTATTTTGTCTAATAAAAGTGGTGGCTTTTTGTTTAGTGAGTCGGAAGCAATGGAGTCTAATGCAATACTGTCCCTAACAATTGGCGCAGGAAAGAGTGGAGCAACTATAGTGTCCTTGAACGCTTTAATCGGTAAGGGTACAATTTTATCCTCTTGTCCTGTTACCGAAAACACGCAAACAAAAAGTATACAGAGGAAAAGTACGTAGTGTTTATTTGATTGCAAGGCTTTATATCCTATTTTTGTAAAGGTTTGGCGGTCCAATGAGCCATTGGTTTCAGATGTCAAACTTACATATATTTTTTATTCCCCCTACAGGGTATTACCATAATTTTAACCATAATAAGGGCTTTAAAGGCTCATAGGAACATGAAAATTAAATCGCTTTTGTCCATTTTTGTTTTAGCGTCTGCTTTGCTGTTGTTCTCATTTACGCCTTTTTATAGTCAGCAAGCGTCTACTGAACCTTTTGTTGTGGTCTTAGATGCTGGACATGGTGGTCATGACCCTGGAAACTTAGGAAATGGTTATTTAGAAAAAAATATTGCGTTAAACATTGTACTTAAAGTAGGGGAGCTATTAGGGAAAAACAAAGATATCAAAGTAATTTATACTCGAAAAGATGATACGTTTATAGATCTTTTTGTTAGAGGAGAGATTGCAAATAAGGCAAATGCTGATCTTTTTGTCTCAGTGCATTGCGACTCTCACACCTCTGATGCCCATGGAGCAGGAACTTTTGTTTTAGGTTTGCATGCCAATAAGCAGAATTTTGAAATAGCCAAAAAAGAAAACTCAGTAATTTATTTAGAAGATAATTACGAAACGCGATATGCAGACTACGATATTAACGCTCCTGAATCAGTAATTGGGCTAACTATCATGCAAGAAGAATTTTTAGATCAGAGTATCGCATTGGCTAAAATGATACAAGATAATTTTTCAGGTAAATTAAAAAGAACTAACAGAAAAGTTAAACAAGCAGGTTTTATAGTATTACATCAAACATTTATGCCTAGTGTCTTGGTAGAGACTGGCTTTTTAACCAACAAAAATGAAGGAGCATATTTGGATTCTAAAAAGGGGCAAGTAGAAATGGGTACAGCTATTGCAGATGCTATTTTAAAATACCAGAATGCAACTCAAATGAAGGTTACACCTTCAGTTCGAGATTCTGAGAATAATGAAAGCCCTGGAATTGTAAATGATAAAGAAACTGAGAAAATTGAAAAGGAAAAGATAGTTGTTGAAGAAACTGTACCTGAGATTAAAATATTGGAAAGCGTAACGCAACCTGAAGTTGAAGAGAAACAAGGGGATGAAGTGCTAAAGGAACTCGTTGAAGAAAAAACACAGTCCGCTCCAAAAGAGGAGGATTTAAAAAGCGCTGAGGAGGTAAAACCAGGAGAAATTGCTAAAAAGGAGGATAAGCTAGATGTTAAAGCAAAGGCTTCCAATGTTATTTTTAAAGTTCAATTAATGGCTAGTGGTAAAGATTTACCACTAGTGCCAGAAAACTTTAAGGGTCTAAATCTAATTTCTAAAGAGTCTTATAAAACCTTGTTTAGATACATGTATGGGAACACGCAATCTCATCGTGAGGCACAAATGATGAAAACTAAGGCTGTAGATAAAGGATACAAAACAGCTTATATTGTAGCTTATAATGAAGGGGTTAGAATTTCTTTAACAGAAGCTTTAAGGCTCGTTTCTCAATAATAGCCGTTTGTGTTATTATTATTTCTAATTTTGTTGATAATCGTAAATCCATTTTTTTGAAACTATCTAGGGAACTAAAAACAGGAATAATAGTTATAGGAGGAATCTTACTTTTTATAATGGGGTTTAGTTATCTCAAGTCTACTCCACTATTTGACAACAGTAAGACATTATATGCGGTATACCCAAATGTGGGAGGACTTCAATCTGGAACCGCAGTTTCTATTAACGGCTTCGGGGTAGGAAAGGTGAATGATATTCGGTTTATGGATGCCAAGGGGAATCTTGTAGTCACCTTTACAGTTAGTAGTGATTTTCAATTTTCAAAAAATAGTACTGTTGAACTGTATGATACGGGTATTATTGGGGGAAAAGGACTTCAGATATTGCCCATATTTGATGGAGGTCGTAATATTCAATCTGGTGATACATTATCAACAGATACAAGGCCAGGACTTACAGAACTGGCTCAACAAAAACTTACGCCTTTATTTAGAAAATTTGAATCAGCTGTTACTGATGCAGATTCAGTTCTGATGAATGTTAATGATGTACTGGATACCAAAACAAAAAGAGATTTGCGAAACGCTATTAATGGTCTAAGCGAGTTAATGGTTAGTTTAAATGTTAGTGCAAAGTCATTCAATACAATTTTAAACGATAATAAGAGTACTTTGGATAGTTCTTTAACTAATTTTGCGGCGCTTACTTCAAACTTTGCTAAATTATCTGATTCACTCAATAATGCAGGCTTAGGTAATACCTTATCTAGTTTACAGTCTACTGTTGCTAGTTTGGACGAAATATTGCTAAAGATGCAAAAAGGAGATGGTACTTTAGGCAAGCTAATGAACGATAAAGAGTTATACACAAACTTAACTAGTGCTTCCAAAGAGCTTGACTTACTTTTACAGGACTTTAGATTAAACCCAAAACGGTATGTAAATGTATCCGTATTTGGAAAAAAACAGAAGGAATATGCGGTTCCCGAAAGTGATCCGGCTCAAACCACACAAGATTAATTTATGCAGTATGTACCTAATGTTTTATTTGGCCTAATTCTAATATTAGGATTAGGGTTTTTTACAAGAAATGTAATTCGTTTAAAACGAAATATTTTTTTAGGAAAGGATGTGGATGTTAGCGATAATAAGCCTTTGCGTTGGAAGAATATGGCCAAAATAGCCTTAGGGCAAACCAAAATGGTAGTAAGGCCAATTGCAGGTATACTGCATATAGTAGTATATGTTGGTTTTGTTATTATAAATATTGAAGTACTGGAAATTATTATTGACGGACTGCTAGGTACGCATAGGATATTCTCAGGATTAGGAACCGTTTATAACGTATTAATAGCCTCTTTTGAAATATTAGCCTTTTTGGTTGTTGTTGCTGTAGTACTTTTTTGGATTCGAAGAAATGTTATACGATTAAAGCGTTTTATCAAACCAGAAATGGAAGGTTGGCCTAAAAAAGATGGGAATCTTATTCTTTACATAGAACTAGTTCTTATGTTTCTATTTTTAACCATGAATGCTGCAGATTTTCAATTACAGCAAATTGGAGCTGACCATTATGCGCAAGCAGGTTCTTTTCCAATTAGCCAGTTTATTGCTGTGCTGTTTCAAGGACTACCAGAGGCAACTATTATTGGTATAGAAAGAACGGCATGGTGGATGCATATTGTAGGCATCTTATTCTTTTTAAACTATTTATACTATTCTAAACATTTACATATTTTATTAGCTTTTCCAAATACATATTATGGTAAGCTTACCCCAAAAGGGCAATTGCCAAACTTGGAGTCTGTTACAAACGAAGTAAAATTAATGATGGACCCATCTGCAGATCCGTTTGCAGCTCCTGCGGAGGACGCACCTGTACCTGAGAAGTTTGGAGCTTCAGATGTAACCGATTTGAGTCGGGTACAATTACTAAACGCATATACCTGTACCGAATGTGGAAGATGTACAGACGAGTGTCCGGCTAATCAAACGGGTAAAATGCTTTCACCAAGGAAAATTATGATGGATACCCGCGACCGTTTAGTAGAGGTGGGTAATAACATAGACTTAAATAATGGAATCTTTCAAGATGATGGGAAGCAACTACTAGATGATTACATTACTAGAGAAGAATTATGGGCATGTACTTCATGTAATGCTTGTGTTGAAGCATGTCCTGTAAGTATTGATCCCTTATCTATAATTATGGATATGAGACAATATCTTGTAATGGAACAGTCTGCAGCTCCAACAGATTTGAATAATATGATGGGGAATATTGAAAATAATGGAGCTCCATGGCCTTTTAATCAAATGGATAGGCTAAACTGGAGTAAAGAATCATAAAAAAGAACGTATGTCAACTGAATTGAAAGTGCCCACAATGGCAGAACTTTTTGCAGCAGGCCAACAACCAGAAGTTTTATTTTGGGTTGGTTGTGCGGGTAGTTTTGATGATAGGGCAAAAAAAATAACGAAAGCTTTTGTCAAAATATTGAACAAAGCACAAGTTTCATTTGCTGTTTTAGGAACGGAGGAAAGTTGTACAGGAGATCCAGCTAAAAGATCGGGGAATGAATTCTTGTTTCAAATGCAAGCGGTAACAAATATAGAGGTGCTGAACGCGTATGGAATTAAAAAAGTAGTTACTACTTGCCCGCATTGCTTTAATACACTTAAAAATGAATATCCAGGATTAGGTGGAAGTTATGATGTTGTGCATCATACACAGTTTTTGAAACAACTATTGGACGAGGGTAGGATTACTATGGAAGGTGGTACTTTTAAAGGTAAGAGAATTACATTTCATGATCCTTGTTATTTGGGCAGAGCTAATGGAGTTTACGAAGCACCTCGCGATTTAATTAGGAAATTAGATGCAGAGCTTGTAGAAATGAAAAGCTGCAAGTCTCGCGGGTTGTGTTGTGGTGCTGGCGGTGCGCAAATGTTTAAAGAACCTGAAAAAGGGGATAAGGATGTGAACATAGAGCGTACAGAGCAAGCTTTGGAAACGCAACCAGAAATTATTGCTGCAGGTTGTCCTTTTTGTAATACGATGATGACAGATGGTGTAAAGAATAAAGAGAAGGAAACGACTATTGCGGTTATGGATATTGCGGAATTAATTGCTACCGCTGAAGAACTCTAATACATAAAATAAGAATGCTAGTAGATTTTACTGCTTTGCCGGAAACGGCTAGAATATGGATTTATCAATCCAATAGAAGTTTTACTCCTGATGAACTGGAAGCTATTGGAAATCAATTGGATGACTTTTTAGGACACTGGACAGCTCATGGACAGAATTTGAAAGCTGGCTATGAGATAAAATATAAGCGTTTTTTAATTATTGGTCTGGATCAAAGCGGACAGTCTGCAACTGGATGCTCTATTGATGCCTCAGTACATTTTATTCAAAATTTGGAGAAAAAGTATACTGTAGAATTATTGGATAAAATGAATGTTTCGTACAAGCAAGGTGAGTTTGTTGCCTACAAAACGTTGTTAGAGTTTAAAGCTATGGCAAAGCAAAAAGCGGTTTCTAAAAATACTATTGTTTTTAATAATCTTGTAGCTACTAAAGGCGAGTACCTAGAGCATTGGGAGGTGCCAGCATCTGAGAGTTGGCATGCACGATTCGTGTAGTTATTATCTCGTTAAATACCCTGTTTTACTTGGTTATATCGATGAAATGCAATAATTTTCATCGTTTTAAGTTATCTCCTTACATTTAAAACTCATGCGCCCGCTTCTTTTTATAGCTTTCCTTTTTATATTCATTAGTATCGTAAGTGGTCAAAATCCACTAATTGACACAGATACTGTAGGCCAAAAACAATGGGTAGATTTTCAGTATAGTGGTATGACTTTAGAGCACAAAATTGGCCAATTATTCATGGTTAGTATAGCTTCGAATCAAAATAAAGTAGCAACAAATAGGATCAATGATTTAATTACGAAACACCATATAGGTGGTGTAATTTTTTCTAAAGGAGGACCTGTAAGACAAGCTAATTTGTGTAACGAATACCAGTCCAAGTCCAGAATTCCTTTGCTAGTAGGAATGGATGCAGAATGGGGCCTTGCTATGCGTTTGGATTCTACATATGCATTTCCTTGGAATATGACTTTAGGTGCTATTTCTGATAACGGTATAGTGGAGAAAGTTGGTAAGCAAATTGGAAAACATGCAAAAAGATTAGGTGTACACATTAATTTTGCGCCAGATATAGATATTAATACTAATCCGGAAAATCCCATTATAGGTAATAGGTCGTTTGGAGAAGATCGCCAAAATGTAACGGATAAGGGAATTGCATTTATGAAAGGTATGGAAAGTGCGGGTGTACTTTCTAGCGGTAAACATTTTCCTGGCCATGGCGATACTGCTGTGGATTCTCATCATGAGCTACCCGTACTCAATTTTTCAAGAGAACGCCTTGATAGTTTAGAACTTTATCCTTTTAAGAAATTAATTGAAAATGGATTAAGTAGTGTTATGGTTGCTCATTTAGAGGTACCTGCGTTGGAACTAAAAAAAGGCCTCCCATCCTCACTTTCAGAGCAAATAATATCTGGTATTTTAAAAGAAGAACTGGGATTTGAAGGTTTAATTTTTACAGATGCACTTAATATGAAAGGCGCCGCTAATTATGGGAATAAGGGGTCTGTGGAACTAGCTGCCTTCACTGCCGGTAACGATATATTGTTGATGCCTGAAAATGTTGAGGAAGCAAAAGAAGCGCTAATTAAAGCTTATGAAAAGGGACGTATTACAGAAGAGCGCTTGTCGTATTCTGTTAAGAAAATTTTAGCAGCAAAATATAAAGTTGGTTTAAACCAGTATAAACCTATTGCTCTTCAGAATCTATACGAAGATTTAAATTCTATAGAAGATGATCTTGTTTATGAGGAAGCCATTGAAGGAGCAATTACTGTTGTTAAAAATAAGTTGGATGTATTAGGTATTAAAAATTTAAATAATAAAAAAATTGCCTACGTAAAGTTTGGTGATGCTCCAAGCAATCAGTTTATAGATGAGTTAAACAAGTATACGAAAGTAACTCAGGTTAATGCTAGTGATATAAATTCATTGACAAAAAAACTATCTGATTATAACTTGATTATTATTGGTCATCATAAAAGCAATGATAGTCCTTGGAAATCCTATAAATTCTCTAAAACTGAACTTTCTTGGCTTCAACAAATCTCTAATTTAAGGTCATCTAACCTTGTACTTTGTGTTTTTGCTAAGCCCTATGCTTTATCTGCAATAGCTACTTTTCAGAATATTGACGCAGTAGTTATGTCGTACCAAAATAGTGCTATTGCTCAGCGTAAAACTGCAGAAGTACTTTTTGGTGCAATTCCAGCTTTGGGAACTATCCCGGTATCTGCAAACTCAAATTTTCCAGTGGGAACTGGAATCCAATTAAAGTCATTGAAAAGGCTTGGGAATACGCTACCGGAAAGGGTAGGGATGAGTTCAAAAGGATTGCTGGAAGTAGATAAGTTGGTGCAAAGTGGTTTAGATAGTTTAATGTATCCTGGAGCGCAAGTGCTTGTTTCTAGAAAAGGAAAGGTAATTTATAGTAAAAGCTTTGGAAAGCCCACCTATGAATCAAAAGATAGTATTACAAACCAATCTTTATATGACTTAGCATCTTTAACTAAAATACTTGCTACCCTTCCCATGGTTATGAAAATGGAAGAGGAGGGTAAGATTGCGCTTAATGATACTTTTGAAGAGCTAGAACCAAGGTATGCGAACACGGAAATTGAAAATGTAACCGTATTAAAAGCCTTATCTCATTATGGTAGGCTCCCTGCTTGGATTCCTTTTTATATAAATACATTAGACAAGGATAAAAAACCTTCAAAGTTACTGTATAGGACAAAGCCAACTCCAGGTTTTACAAATAGGGTATCTGATAACCTTTATATAATTGATTCTTACAAGGATTCTATTTATGATCGTATTGGAAGACAGGATTTAAAGTCTAATCGCTATAGATACAGTGATGTTCCTTATTATGTCATGAAAAAATATGTAGAAGATACCTATGGGGAACGAATGGATAAGCTTACTACTGACTTTTTATACTCAAAATTAGGTGCGAATTATACGGGATATAATCCATTAGAGCGTTTTTCAAGAAATCAGATTGTACCATCTGAAGAAGATAAATATTACCGTTATCAAACCGTTCAAGGCTATGTACATGATATGGGAGCTGCAATGCAAGGTGGAGTGGGGGGTCACGCTGGTCTTTTTAGTAATGCAAACGACATTGCCAAAATAATGCAAATGTATCTTCAGAATGGATATTATGGCGGCACTGAATTTTTTAGCTATAGAACCGTTGAAAAATTTAATAAGTGTTATTTCTGCGATAAGAAAGTTAGGAGAGGAGTTGGCTTTGATAAGCCACAATTAGAAAACAGTGGTCCAACATGTGGTTGTGTTTCAAGAAAAAGTTTTGGGCATAGTGGTTTTACTGGAACATATACTTGGGCTGATCCAGAGGAGGAAATTGTTTACGTCTTTTTATCTAACCGCACATATCCAACTGCATCTAATACCTTATTAGTTAAATCTGGGTTAAGAACTAGGATTCAGCAGGCTATTTATGATTCAATTATAAATTAAAATGTAGTTTTGCTGTAATGAAAATAGCAATAGTATGTTATCCTACCTTTGGTGGTAGCGGGGTTGTGGCTACAGAACTAGGTATTTCTTTAGCAAATAGAGGTCATGAGGTACATTTTGTTACCTACAAACAGCCGGTACGTTTGGAGTTGTTAAATAATAATATCTACTTCCATGAAGTACATGTACCTGAATATGCCTTATTTCACTATCAACCTTATGAATTAGCGCTTTCAAGCAAGTTGGTTGACACTATAAAACTTCACAAGATAGATTTATTACATGTTCATTATGCCATTCCACATGCGTATGCTGGTTACATGGCTAAAAAGATGTTAGAGGAAGAAGGGATTTATGTTCCTATGATTACAACTTTGCATGGCACTGATATTACGTTGGTTGGTAAGCACCCATTTTACAAGCCAGCTGTAACGTTTAGTATCAATCAGTCTGATGTTGTTACTTCCGTATCCGAGAGTTTAAAACAAGGCACATTAGAGATTTTTGATATTCAAGGTGAAATCGAAGTGATTCCTAATTTCATAGATACGAATAAGTATAGCACCACTTTTACAGATTGTCAACGGTCTAATATGGCTAAAGATGGTGAGCGAATTGTCACCCATATTAGTAATTTTAGAAAGGTAAAGCGAATACCGGATGTGATTAGGGTATTTAATAAAATACAACAAGAACTACCCGCTAAACTAATAATGGTAGGAGAAGGCCCTGAAAAGGAAGAAGCTGAGCAGTTATGTGATAGACTAGGAATAGCTGATAAAGTCATATTCTTGGGCAATAGTAATGAGATTGATAAGATACTTTGTTTTTCAGATTTATTTTTGCTTCCCTCGGAGAGTGAAAGTTTTGGTTTAGCTGCTTTAGAGGCTATGGTAAATAAAGTTCCGGTAATCTCTAGTAATGCAGGAGGTATACCAGAAGTTAATATGCAAGGCGTCACAGGTTTTTTAAGTGATATTGGTGATATTGATGATATGGCTAAAAATGCACTTTCTATTCTTAAGGATGACGAAACTCTTGCGGCTTTTAAAATTAATGCGGTAAGAGAGGCGCATAAATTTGATATACTTAAAGTTGTCCCATTGTACGAGGAAATATACCAACGTGCATATGATAGCAGGTTTAAAAATGTATAGGACTGCTTTACCTATACTATTTTTTCTCTTCCAAATGTCTTGTGCTCCACTCAATAATGCTAGTATTGAAAAGAGTAGAGATGGCTCAATGGAACTTGTTGTTCGCGATAATTATAGTGGTTTAATAGAGGAAGAGCTTCTAGTTATTAGGGAGCAAA
>CALHVP010000089.1 GCA_938038975.1 uncultured Maribacter sp.
GTAAGGAAAGTTTCTATTTTTGGCTTAAAATCAGGCTTAATTTTGCCTTCAAAAAATAATTCGAAGGAAAAATCAGAAACAGGATCAGCCAGTTTTTCATAACTAACAAAAGTAGTTGTAGCACAAGCATCTAAAGTAAAGCTTATAGAAGGATTAGCCGGAATCTGATTTTCCTTTTTACCCCAATACTTTACTAGGGCTATATTACTGGGCGATTTGTAGCCCACTTTACCTTTTGATTTTGTTTGGTTATACGGAGCTGGGATAAAATCTTTTTCGGTCATTAATAAGCGGCTTTGTGCAAAGATAGTTTTTACATGCTCGAATAAAAATAAATCCTTATTTTAGAGGAAAACCACTACCAATTGAAAAGAAAGCTAAGCTACATCATCATCTGCGTTTTAGTCTGTTTAGTGATAGGTTTTCTTGCCAGCATGGCAACCCAAAGCTCTGTAGATAGCTGGTATTTAACCCTAAATAAACCAAGTTTTAATCCTCCGAGCTGGCTTTTTGCACCCGTTTGGACAACACTCTATATTCTTATGGGAATTTCCGCAGGTTGGGTTTGGGGAAAAGGGTTTCATCATAAATGGGTAAAAACCGGATTATATCATTTTGGCTTTCAGTTGCTTTTGAACGCCTTATGGAGCATCGCATTTTTTGGATTAAAGAACCCATTCCTTGGCCTTGTAATTATACTATCACTTGTTGTCATGCTCTCGTTCACAATCAGATGGTTCTATGTGGTAAGTAAGGTGGCTGCCCTACTCCTAGTGCCTTATTTGTTATGGGTTTGTTTTGCAACAGCTCTTAATTACAAGATTTGGGAATTAAATTGATTTTAGCTTTTAGACAAATTTTAAAAATGTCTTAATGAAGGTTAGTTTCAGCTATTTAGGATACAGACTATTAAGCTAATTCCAACACCTTGAGTATAGTCCTATAATTTCTCGCCGTAGCAGTCACTTTTAACTTGGATTCAACAACGTTATTGTTAAGCTTTGCCTTCCCATACCCATTGTTACACAACAAATAAACGCAACTATCCGAAAATTGAAAAATTTCATTCTTAAAAACCAAGCCTTCAAATAAAACACTAAGCTCTTTTTTGGGCACATTAAATAATAATAAAAAATAGGTTTTATTACTGCTTGTATAAGCTTCATTAGCGTAAGGACAGTTGGATAATATAACTGCCAACTCTGCCTTAGTTAGTATTAAAACAGGAATTTCAAACCCAAAATTTGTTTTAATTGTGTCATGGATTAAATCTGTAATTTGTCTTCTAGAAGTTAGTTTAGATTCAAATAGTACGTTTCCACTTTGAATAAGGGTTCTAACGTTGGCTACATTTAGAGTACTCAAAGCTTCACGCAATGCCAACATCGGAATTTTATTCCTGCCTCCTACGTTGATTCCCCTTAAAAAAGCAACATAAGTTTCCATACTAATTAATCCTTGTTAAATTCGGTTTGTATAATACCTTGAGCAGCCAAAAAACCTCCTGTCCAAGCATTTTGAAAATTAAAACCTCCCGTGATTGCATCCACATTTATGATTTCTCCTGCAAAAAAAAGGTTTGGCAACAATTTACTTTCATAAGTCTTAAAATTAACCTCCTTAAGTTCTACGCCGCCTGCAGTAACAAACTCTTCCTTGAAGGTACTCTTACCTTTTACTTGAAAAACACATTGTGTTAGTTGTTCTGTCAATTGCTGTAACTGCTGTTTGGAAACATCTGGCCAGGTCTCCGTGTCACTTATTCCTGCAGCAGTTACCAAATTTTTCCATAGCCTTTTAGGCACTTCCAATACTTTTGTTCTTATAACTGTTTTTCTTTCTACTTCCTTAACTTTCATAAACAAGTCTAACAACCCAGTTTGATGATACTCTGGAACCCAATTAACAGAAATCTTAAATCCGTACTCATAGCTTTTTAACAATCGTGCACCCCAAGCCGATAATTTTAATATCGCCGGTCCGCTCATACCCCAATGGGTAATCAATAAGGGCCCTTCGGAAAATAGTAGTTCTTCTTTTACTTCCCTAGACCTAAGCCCTTTATTTTTTGATTTTTTATTTAAAACGGTAACCTCAGCCATAGTGCTTAAGCCCGGAATATCTGCAATACGATTATCCGTAATATTAAAAGTAAAAAGTGATGGAACTGGTGGTACAATTTTATGTCCCAGTTTATGAACTGCATCCCACATTTTAGGATTACTACCCGTTGCCATAACCACATAGCGTGTATTAAATACATTATTATGAGTTGTAACCTCCCAATTTCTTTTTGATTCAGCGTCTAAGGCTTTTATTCCAACCACAGAGCATAACGTATGTACTTCAACACCTAAACGCTTTGTTTCTGAAATAAAACAATCAATAATTGTTTGGGAAGAATTACTTGTAGGAAACATTCTACCATCCTCTTCTATTTTTAAAGAAACACCACGTTGTTCAAAGAAATTTACGGTGTCTCCACTAGCGTAGGTATGAAAAGGCCCTAAAAGTTCTTTCTCTCCTCTAGGATAGTTTGTAGATAATTCTTTAGGATCAAATTCTGCATGGGTAACGTTACAACGACCTCCTCCTGAAATCTTTACTTTAGTTAAGACCTCTTTACCGCGCTCTAAAATTGCAATTTTCAAGTGAGGTAATGACTCTGCTATATGAATAGCAGTATAAAAACCAGCCGCACCACCTCCTACTATCAATACATCGTACATTAGTGCACTCTTTCTGGAAAGTTCGTAATAATACCATCTACAGCAATCCGTTTCATAAAATTAATATCATTAGGTTCGTTTACTGTCCAAGTATAAATTTTAAAACCAGCCTCCCGAATAGTATTTGCAACTTCTAAATCTAAATCTTTAAAATAGGGATTTATAGCAACTGCCTTTAATTCCTTTGCAATAGGTATGGCATCAACTGGGTTTTCTTCTGTTAGTACAGCAATAGCGACCTTTTCGTTTACAGCCCTCATAGCCTTTAACTCATCCCAATTAAAGCTAGAAATAATAAAACTATCCAGATTCCAACTATCGTCTTCAATATAATGGTTCATAATAGCATCTACATCTACACTTGTACCAGCACCTTTAAGCTCTATATTCAACGCTGCCTTTTTATCAATCACATCTATCACCTGTTGTAAGGTTGGGATTTTGTGTCCACCTTCTACTACCAATTTTTGAAGTTCATCAAATTCAAAGGCTTCAATATCTCCAGAACCATTGGTCAAACGTTGAACATCAACATCATGAAAAACTACTATCTCGCCACTCTTAATTTTAAATACATCTATTTCTATCATATCAACACCTATATCAAGTGCCTTTTTAATCGAAGCTAAGGTATTTTCAGTTTCATGCCCCATGGCGCCTCTATGACCTATGACTAAAGGTTCGTTCATAACGCAGGAATTTAGTAAAACAATTAGTGATAAAAGAAGTATTTTTTTAATCATATTTCTATTCTTTAACCTTTAGAATAAAGGACTCCAGAGGATGTAGTTCTATGGAAACATGTCCTAATCCGTCTATTACAAATAACTCTTTCTCCGCACCGTATAAGCCATCTTCCATAAGATATGTGCCATTTTCGAGTTGCCATTCAGTAATGATATTAGCAGGTATCTTTAAATCAAAAGCATAGCTTTTTTCGGAATCAAAATTGGATATCACTACTAGTTTCTCATTAGCACTCCAACGGACAAAAGACAGTACACGATGGTCATAGTTATTTGTATGCTCTTTATTGAAAAAATGAATATCTTGATATGCTCCGGTAAGGGCTTCGCTTTGAACAGTAAAATTCAAGAGCCTTTTATAAAACTCTCTTAACTTATATTCTTTAGGAGTCAGTTGCCCACCATCAAACTTTTTATCATTTACCCATCTTTGAAAACTAGGAACGCCTATGTAATCAAATATGGATGTTCGTGTAGGACTACCAAAGCCGGCATTTTCCTGTGCAGACTCACCTGTTTCCTGACCAAAATAAATCATTGTAGGAGCAGTGGTTGATGTCGCAGAAATTACCATAGCTGGCATACCCTTTTTGGCATCTCCTGCAAATGCTGAACTGGCAATACGTTGTTCATCATGGTTTTCCAAAAAATGCAACATGTTATGCTCAATATCTTGAAGCCCTTCCAATACTTTAGGAATATGATCTGTCCAACCATGACCTTGCATGATATGCTTTATGCTATCATACAACTCTACTTTATCATAGAGGTAATCCATTTTTCCTTTATGAATATACGCTCTATATAAATCAGGATTATATACCTCGGCAAGTAAAAAAGCATCTGGATTTTTCATTTTAATAGCTGAATTCATATAACTCCAAAATTCAACCGGAACCATTTCTGCCATATCATATCTAAAACCATCTACTCCTAGGTTTGTCCAATACAAAGCAACATCTTTAAACTTATCCCATGAATTTGGAACTTCTTTATCCTTCCAAAAATCAAAATGAGCCTTTGCATCCTTGTTTGCAAAATCTTCTGGAAGGACATCAAAATCTAAATTACCATCTGGTCTAACTCCATAGTTTATTTTTATGGTTTCATACCAATCATTATAGTCTGGCTGGGCCATTCTAGAACCATTTCCAGTCCACTTAGCAGGAACTTCTACAAATTTATCATCTGACAATGCACTCCTTTCCCCTCCTAAAGGAAGGTAGCCGTCTCGCCACTCAGGAACCCTAAAAACACTATCAGGGATATAGTAGAAGTTATTGTCTTTATGATAAGCAACTGAAGTATCATCATTTGCCCCAAAATCCGATATACCTTGAGGATTGGTGAGTCCTTGATATCCGCGAGCCACATGGTTGGGAACAATATCAATAATGACTTTCATACCCTGTTTATGGGTTCTGTCAATTAATGCCTTAAACTCTTCTAAACGATTCTCTGGATTTACAGCTAAATCCGGATTCACATTATAATAATCCTTTACCGCATAAGGAGAGCCAGCTCTACCTTTGACAACATCTGGATCATCATTAGAAATACCAATAGAGGTGTAATTATTTATAAGCGCATGATGCGGAACACCTGTGTACCAGATATGGGTTACGCCTAAATCTTTAATTTCTTTTAACGCTTCCTCTGAGAACTCTGCAAATTTACCAACACCATTCTCTTCAATAGTACCCCAAGGTTTGTTAGTAACATTCGTATTACCAAAAAGTCGGGTAAATACCTGATAGACCACCGCTTTTTTCTCTTTCGTCATCGTATCTTTTTTGGATGTATGTATCTTTTGTTCGCAGGAAAAATTTATTGCTATAACTACGCAAAAAAATAAACTAGATGCCTTACGAATCATTACATACAAGATTTTAGATTGTCACGGTTTCACCTGGAATTAAAGTAACACGCTCACCGCCTACCCGTATTGACATTTCTTTTGCCCCGGTAAGTTCAAAACTTGTTTCTTTTGAGCTAACCACAACCTTAATAATCCTATTTCTAAAATTCACTTTGAACGAATAAGACTTCCATTGTGTGGGTATCTGAGGTATAAAGGATAGTTTATCGTCTAAAACGCGCATTCCTCCAAAACCTTCTACAATACTCATCCAAGTACCAGCCATAGATGTAATATGCAAACCTTCTTCTACTTCCTTATTATAATCATCTAAATCTAATCTTGAGGTTCGCAGATAAAAGGTATATGCCTGCTCCATCCTACCCAATTTCGCAGCTTGTATACTGTGCACACAAGGGGATAGGGAAGATTCATGAACTGTAAACGGCTCGTAAAAATCGAAATGACGCTCTAGTTCTTCTTTTGTGAAGTTATCTTCAAAGAGATAAAAGCCTTGTAAAACATCTGCTTGCTTAATATAAGGCGAACGTAAAATACGGTCCCAGCTCCATTTTTGATTTATTGGACGTTCAGATTTTGGCAAATCTGCCACTTTAATCATTTCTTTATCTAAGAATCCATCTTGTTGTAAATAAACTTCATGTTTTTCTGAAAAAGGAAAATACAAACCATCAGCAACCTCTTTCCATTGCTCACATTCGCGGTTGGTAAGTTTGGTTTTTCCAATGATGCGACCGTAATCGTCCGAGTATCCATCCTTTACTTTTCCCAATTGCTCAAGGGTATAGTTAATACACCACTTTGCTAGGTAATTCGTATACCAATTGTTATTTACATTATTTTCATATTCGTTTGGCCCAGTAACGCCCAACATCACGTATTTACCTTTTTCTTCAGAAAAATTTACGCGTTGGTGCCAAAATCTTGAAATACCAATAAGTACCTCTAGGCCCATCTCTGGTATATAACTATAATCGCCAGTATATCTGTAATAATTATATATAGCGAAAGCAATTGCTCCATTTCTATGAATTTCTTCAAAGGTTATTTCCCACTCATTGTGACACTCTTCACCATTCATGGTTACCATAGGATATAGAGCTGCCCCATTGGTAAAACCTAATTTTTTGGCATTCTCTATTGCCTTGTCTAAATGATTGTATCGATACTTTAGTAATTTTCTAGCTACTGTATCATCTTTAGTTGCCATATAAAACGGCAAACAGTAGGCTTCTGTATCCCAATACGTACTACCACCATATTTCTCACCGGTAAATCCTTTAGGACCAATATTCAAGCGTGAGTCTGTACCTAAATAGGTCTGGTTTAGTTGAAATATATTAAAACGTATTCCTTGTTGCGCCTTTACATCGCCTTCCACAACAATATCACTCATTTCCCAAATGTGAGACCAAGCTATTTTTTGCTGCTCTAACAATCCAGAGAATCCTAATTTAGTTGCCTTATCCAATACACTGTTCGCAGCAGAAATAAGCTCCCCAGATTTATGATTACGATCTACTGTGTATCCTCCAAACTTAATTAAAGACACTTTTTCACCCGCTTTCACATGTTGTTTAAAACGAAAAGAAGTTAAAGTATCTGTATCCATATACTTTTCTCCTGTAAATTGTTTTCCATTATATTCTAAATAAGACTGCATGTAGGTACATGTCTCAAATTTAGTTTTCATCGTGTGAGCTTCTATAAAGGCTCTATTCTCACTAATAGACACATGAGTAGAATTCCAAAATTTATCATCCCAATTACTATCTTCATTGGTAATGCCACTATCCAAATAAGGAATAAATGTAATTTCTCCATCTGAGTTTAGAACTTGAATGGTATAAGAAATAGCACCCAATTCATCAAAATCCAAACTCAAAAATCGGAGTATTTCTGCCTTAACCTCTAATCCATTCTTTAGGGTTACAGTAAAGGATCTTTTATACCAGCCCTCTTTCATATTCAACTCCCTACGGAAATTGGAAATTTTAGAACAATTAGCCAAATCTAGCTCCTCACCATCTAAGAAAACCTGTATACCTATCCAATTGGGTGCATTCAGCACTTTTGCAAAATATTCTGGATAGCCGTTTTTCCACCAACCAACTCGAGTTTTATCAGGATAATACACTCCTGCGATGTAACTCCCTTGAAAGGTTTTACCTGTATAGGCTTCCTCAAAATTGGCACGTTGCCCCATGGCTCCGTTACCAATACTAAAAAGACTTTCCGATGATTTTACACGTGCTTTATCAAAACCCTCCTCTATTATGGACCAATTGTCTGCTTTTATATAATCTTGATTCATTCTTACTTTCGTTACATTCTTAACTTTGAAATAATTGAGGATACTTACAATTGATACTTCAGCTTACGCTAATAGAGCTTCTAAGAAGGCTGCATCCATTTCTGTAAAATCCTTGAAATTATGTTTTGCTTCAAATAAAATAGCGCTATCCCCAATACCAATACTCAGCATATCTGCAGCATTAGCTGCTTGTATGCCTGCAACAGCATCCTCAAAAACTACACAATTATTAGGTTCAACACCTAAATTTTTAGCCGCTATCAAGAAAACTTCTGGGTCGGGCTTAGCTTTGGTTACGCTATTACCATCTACTATACTATCAAAATAGGGTAACAATCCAACTTTCTCTAAGATAGGTTTAGCGTTCTTACTAGCAGAGCCAAGGGCAATAGGAATGTTTTTTTTCTTTAGGTATTCTAAAACCTGAGGCACATCTGGCAAGATTTCTGAAGCATCCATCTCTTCAATGTATGCTAAGTAATCAATATTCTTATCTACCATCCAAGTATCAAACTGGTTTTGTGTTGCCGAAATATTTCCTATTTCCAATAAAATCTCCAAACATCGTTTACGACTAACACCTTTAAATAGCTCGTTTTGCTCTTCTGTAAATTCAAACCCTAATTCATTAGCAAGTTTCTTCCAAGCTAAGTAATGGTATTTGGCGGTATCAACGATAACTCCATCTAAATCGAATATAAATCCAACTTTTTGCATTTCTTTCCTAAAATTTAATTGATTGTAGACTCCCGCTTTACTAGAGTAGCCTTTATAATTTCAGTAGTGAAGACTTCATTCTCTTCATCAAAATCGTTCTCTATTTTTTCTATTAGAAGTTTAGCTGCCATTTCACCCATCTTGTCACCATGTTGGGCTATTGTAGTTAGCTTTGGAGTAGAATACTTTGATAAAATTCCATCGGTAAATCCAATTACTGAAATATCATTTGGAATAGTATACCCTAAACGTTGAGCTACACTCATACAATGGATAGCAAATATTTCATTCACCGAAAGTAGTCCATCAATTTTATTACTCTTAAGAAAAGGTTCAATACCGTCAATATCTTCATCGTAGGGTAATCTTAAAACTAACTGTTCGTTAAATTCTATATTACCTTTTTTCAACGCTTTCCTATATCCTACTTCTCTACTATTACTAACACTAAAAAAATTATCAGTTGTGATTAAGGCAATTCTCTGCCTACCACTATTTATTAAACTCATGGTTGCCTCAAATGCAATTTCGGCATCATTAAGAACCACTTTGTCACATCTAATCTCATCTGTTACCCTATCAAAAAGGACAAGTGGTATCCCTTGTTCTGTTACTTCTTTAAGGTGGTTGTAATCTTTCTTTAATTGCGTTTCTCCCGCTAAAGCCATTATAAACCCATCTATACTCCCATTAGCTAGCATCTCCATATTAATGACCTCTCGATCAAACGACTCATCTGATACGCAAACGATTACATTATAACCGCGTTTATTAGCATACTTTTCAATTCCTCTAAAGACCGTTGTAAAAAAATGATGAACTATATCTGGAATAACAACGCCAATATTTTTGGTCCTTTTATTTTTTAAACTTATTGCAATGTTATTTGGCTTGTAGTTATAAAGTTTCGCAAATGCTTGTATCTTATCCTTAGTATCTCTGCTAATCTCGTTGCTATTTTTGAGTGCCTTAGATACCGTGGAAATAGATACCTCTAATTCCCTTGCAATGTGTTTTAAGGTGATTTTTCTTCTCAATTTGGAAGTTTTGATTAAAAAGCTATTTAAACAAGGTAGTGAATTTAATTACTTTAAAGCAAAGTTTCGATATTTAGGATGCTATTTTTTAAAGCAGTCTTAAAACACGTCAAATGTTAAAAAATTAAGGAAATAAAAAATTAGTATATTTGTTTAGTATTTGAATATACTATTATACTGGGTATTAATTTATGAATACCATAATTTTAGTTTAACTCCTTTGTTAAACTGCTAATATTTAAAAGTTATTAACACGAAAACGGTTTCGTAATTCTCAAATTTAATGAATACATCGATTTAACAACAATTTTACATATGTTTAACTCTTGAAATTTAATTAACTCAACTTAAAATTAACTATTTATGAAGATTACGCTACTCAAAAGCTTGATTGTATTAGGGGCCTTTTTGTCCTTTGGTATATTGCAAGCACAAGAAGTAACCGGAACTGTTTCCGATGCAACGGGTCCTTTACCAGGCGCCAGTGTTGTTGAAAAAGGAACAACCAACGGTACCCAAACAGATTTTGATGGTAACTATACTATCTCTGTAGGAAGTGATGCTGTCCTTGTGGTCAGTTATATTGGTTACAAAAAACAAGAGGTTGCAGTTAATGGAAGGTCTTCCATTAATTTAACACTTGAAGAAGATGCTGAGGCATTAGAAGAAGTAGTAATAATAGGATACGGTACTACAACTGTTAAAGATGCTACCGGGTCAGTTGTTGCTGTAACTGCTAAGGATTTTAATGGGGGGGTAATATCCTCACCAGAACAATTAATCCAAGGAAAAACTGCTGGTGTGAACATTTCACAAACTAGTGGTGAGCCAGGAGCAGGTATATCTGTAAATATTAGAGGATCTAACTCAGTTAGAGCCAATAACAATCCTCTATTCTTTATTGATGGAGTTCCTCTTTCTGGTGAAAACACTTCCCCAACTGGAGATTCTGGTGATGGTGGAACTGCTGCAAGAAACCCGTTAAACTTTTTAAACCCATCTGACATTGAAAGCATAAGTGTACTTAAAGATGCTTCTGCTACGGCAATTTACGGTTCTAGAGGTGCTAACGGTGTAGTTATCATCACAACTAAAAGTGGTAAATCTGCATCTGGTGGTGTTATTGAGTTTTCTAGCTCTTTAAGTGTAGCCAAACCTGCTAACCGTTATGACTTACTTAATAGAGATGAATTTCTAGGAGCTGTTACACAGTTTGGAGGAAGTGCATCTGCAGTTGATTTTGGTGGAGATGTTGATTGGCAAGAGTATATCACAAGAACTGCCGCTTCAACAAACAACAATGTTTCTTATTCCAATAATTATGGAAAAGGTAACATTCGCGCTACTTTTGGATACAGCAAACAATTCGGTGTTATAGAAAAGACCGATATGGAAAGAATTACAGGTAGAATTAATGCCAACCATAGATTATTGGATGACAAATTAACACTTGGACTGTCTGCTACTATATCTAGAGTAAACGATGAAACCGCACCATTTAGTGGTACAGCAGGTTTTAGAGGTGATATCTTGGGTGCTTCTTATGCCGCAAACCCAACTTGGAGTGCTAATCCAAATTTTTCAGATGGTAGTGCTCAATTGTTCCCGGCTAACTATTTAACGTATTCGCAAAACAGAACAAATACCAATAGATTTTTAGCTAATGCTTCTGCAGCATATGACTTCTCTTCTAACTTTTCTGCGAAAGTTAATGTTGGTTACGATACTTCAAGTGGTGAGAACACTTCTGTACTTTCTTCCAATATTCTTGGTCTTACAGGTATTCAAGGAACTGGTTTTGGAACCTACAATACACTAGATAGAGAAAGTAAATTATTAGAACTTACTGTGAACTACAAAAAAGACTTCGGTACTTCAAACATTGATATCTTAGCGGGTTACTCTTTCCAAGATTTTAACACTTCTGGTAGAAACGCCCAAGGTAGAGGTTTCGGAACATCTGACCTTAATGAAATGGGTGCTGATTTGAGAGAAACTGTAAACGGTGCTACAAATAGTATAAGTGGAGATTTCCAACAAATCTATTATGGAACTAACTCTTCAACTCTTGCAGTTAATAGATTATTTCCTGGTGTAGTTACAGATCAAGTAGACTATAACTTTTCTAGAAATGTCCTTGGTATGTCTGCTGATTTCTTTGACAATACAGACGAGTTACAGTCTTTCTTTACAAGAATTAACTATTCTATCGCTAGTAAGTATTTATTCACAGGTACGGTGCGTGCAGATGGTTCTTCAAGATTTGGACCTGAGAACCAATATGGTATATTTCCATCTGGTGCTTTTGCTTGGCAAATTGGAGAAGAAGATTTCATAGGTGAGAACGTTTCTACTTTAAAGCTTCGTTTAAGTGGTGGTATTACAGGTAGCCAAGATGGTCTTGGATATGGTAACTTTGTTGCAAGACAACGTTTTGGTGGTATTGGTGTTAACAACGATAGCTCAGTAAATCCAAACGGTTTACAAATTGTTGCGACAGATGTACCAGATTTAAAATGGGAAACTACTTTAAACCTTAACGTAGGACTTGATTTTGGTTTTAATAATGATAGATTTTCTGGTAGTATAGATGTATACCAAAACGAAACTACAGACATCCTTTTA
>CALHVP010000090.1 GCA_938038975.1 uncultured Maribacter sp.
AGGATATAGCAGTTAAGAATGAGCTTACGGGTAAAATAAACGAGCAATTAAAAGTGTTTGATGCCGTCATGTCTAAAGAGCTTAAACAGTTTAACTCTGATTTTAATGCAAGACAACTGAACTATCTGTTTGTAGAATAATTATGAAAAAATTCAGAACATTTTTGCTGTTAATAGCTATTCCTTTTGGGCTAAGTTCTCAAATAAATGATAGTATAATTTTACCTAAAGGGGATAATAACTTAGAAATCACTTCAGCTATACATATATTGGATATCTATGTAACCAATGAACAAAAAGTCTATTGTAATGGTAAACAGTTACAATACTTTGATGAAATATCAGCGTATCTCATAGATGGGCTAAGGTCTAAGTTAGAAGATTGGACTCCAACCTGGATCTATTTACAGGCAGATAAGAATTTAAAATATGCTTTCATAGATAGGATTAAATCGGAAATTTGTAGAGTAAGTCCAAGGCTAGTTTATGGTACTGGTCAAAAAGAAGAACTTAATGGTATAATAAAAAGTATTAGTGGAACTACACTTTCTAAATTAAATCAGTATTCTGAAGAAATAATGAATGTAAAAGAGGAAGCTGAATTTGATTCAATTAGCAAGAGTTATAATTCCTTTTTTATGCCACTTCCACCTCCTGAATACGATGAATATAAACTAGCTCGGTTATTGTATGAAAATGATATAGTTGGTAGCAAACAAATTTTAGAAGATAAATCATATTCAATCTTAAAACTAGTTGGCAATAATAAATACTCATTTAATTCAAAAGATTTTGAATTTTCTAGCAGAAAAAATTTATTGGAAAACTTGACTAGCTCAGAGATTGTAATGATGACTTTTAACGAACAGATTTTATATGAGGATTATATCGATGCAATTTCAATTATTAATAAATTAAAATCAGCCGCTATTCAAAATAATCAAAAAGTTGCTTTTATTATTGAAATATCAATGAATTGTCAAAAAGCACTGTACGACTCAGGATTGTATCTTTTCGAGAATTAAACTTTTAAACGAATTAAATTTAAAATGAAAAAATCAATCCTAACCCTAATGCTATTGTTCGCAACGGTGACAACTTTCGCCCAAACTGTAAACGATTATTTTAAACCTGTAAAGTATAGGAATATTGGCCCATTTAGAGGAGGGAGATCTGTTTCTGCAACAGGTGTTGTTGGAGATCCTATGACCTATTACATGGGTACTACAGGAGGAGGGCTTTGGAAGACAGAGACTGCCGGCCAACAATGGAATAATATATCTGATGGGTTTTTTGAAATGGGTTCTGTAGGTGCTGTTGCTGTATCTAAGTCAAATACGAACATTGTGTATGTAGGAATGGGTGAACATGCTCCAAGAGGCGTAATGACCTCCTATGGAGATGGAGTTTATAAATCAACCGACGCTGGAAAAACTTGGAAAAATGTAGGGCTAGTAAAAACACAACATATTTCTAGGATCATTATTCATCCAACAAATCCTGATATCGTTTATGTAGCGGCTCAGGGAGCACTGCATGCAGGTACAGCTGAACGCGGAGTTTATAAATCTGTTGATGGTGGAAAAACGTGGAAAAATACGCTGTTTGTAAATCCACTTTCTGGAGCAGTTGAATTGTCTATGGATGCCAATTATCCGGAGATCATGTATGCTGCTATGTGGGAACACCAGCGTAAACCAAACATTGTTATTAGTGGTGGTGTAGGCAGTGGATTGTTCAAATCAACCGATGCTGGAGAGACCTGGTCAAAAATTCATAAAGGTTTACCTGAAGAAAAAGGAAAAATGGCTATTGCGGTAAGTCCTGCAAATTCCAACAAAGTGTATGCATTAATTGAAAGTGACTCAAATGAAGATAAAGGTGGGTTATTTGTTTCTAATGATGCTGGAGTTTCTTGGTCAATGGTGAGTGGAGATAACCGTTTGGTACAACGTGCGTGGTATTATACAGAAGTGTTTGCAGATCCTAATGACGAGGATACAGTATATGTAATGAGTGCGCCAGCGTTGCGTTCTACGGATGGTGGAAAGACATGGAAAACGCTGTCTGGACCACACGGCGACTATCATGACTTGTGGATAAATCCAGATAATTCAAATAACATGGTAATTGCAGACGATGGTGGTGCTGGTGTTAGCTTTAATTTTGGAAAAACGTGGTCTAGACAAAGTCATATGCCAACGGCGCAGTTTTATAGGATTAGTACAGACAACTTATTTCCTTATAATATCTATGGAGGACAGCAGGATAATACAGCAGTGCGTATTGCCAGCCTTTCTTTAGGAAGAGGAAGTATTGGCGAGCGAGATTGGACCTATACAGCGGGTGGTGAGAGTGCTTTTTTAGCTTTTGACCCGGATAATCCTAGATATGTATTAGGAGGTAGTTATTTAGGAACTATAGAGGTTTTAGACATGGAGTCGAAAGCATCTACGAATATTATGGCTGCCCCAATACAGTATTTAGGTCGTGAGGCTAGAAACATGAAATACTTATATAACTGGAATGCGCCAATTATAGGGTCAAAACATGAACCCGGAACGTATTATCATGGAGCGCAACTAGTACTGAGAACTAGTGATATGGGCGTTACTTGGGAGGAAATTTCTCCCGATTTAACGAGAAATATAGACGAAAAACAAGGTAACGGAGGCGGACCATATACGAACGAAGCAGTAGGAGCAGAGAACTATGGAACTTTAGCTTATATGATAGAATCTCCTCATGAAAAAGGAGTGTTTTGGACAGGGAGTGATGATGGGTTAGTACATGTTACCAGAAATGATGGTGAAACTTGGGAAAATGTTACCCCAAAAGGCTTTGGTGAAACCTTAATTAATGCGATTGAAGTATCTCCACACGATGCAGCTACGGCTTACATAGCTACTACCAGATATAAGTTCAATGACTATACGCCAGCACTTTTTAAAACAACTGATTACGGTAAAACGTGGACGAATATTAGTGGTAAAATTCCCTATGGTGCCTTTACTAGAGTAGTACGTGAAGACGAGCATAGAAAAGGATTACTGTATGCAGGAACCGAGAAAGGAATGTACATTTCTTATGATGACGGTAAAACATGGGATTCTTTTCAGTTAAACCTGCCTAAGACACCTATTTTAGATTTAAAAGTACATCAAGGTGATTTGATTGTAGCTACTTCTGGTCGTTCTTTTTGGGTGTTAGATGATTTAGCTGCTATTGGAAATTACCAACCTGCTAAAAGCGGTGTTCGGTTGTTTGAGCCAGAAGTAGCTTATAATGGCTCTTGGGGAAGTCCAATGAGTGGGAATACAGACAAATTTGATGGCACACATCCTTTTGAAGGTGTTAATCCTGCTAATGGGATGGTAATTTATTATCAGCTTCCTAAACTAAACGAGAAGGACAGTATAAACTTAGAAATTAGAAATAATGATGGACGATTAATTCGTTCTTTAACTTCAGAAAAAGACCTAGATTATATCCCTCACAATGGCGGAAGTGCTCCAACTAGACCAGTCTTGCCTAAAAATGAAGGACTAAATAGATTTGTTTGGGATATGGGATATCCAATTATGCCTGGAATACCAGGCGCTTATATTGAAGCTAGTTTTAGAGGTCATCGTGCACCACCTGGAACATATAATCTAACCTTGAAAGTGAATGGAGAAACAAAGACTATCAATGGAGAAATAAAGGAAATACCTCTGTATGAAACAACCCCTGGCCAATATGAAGCCTTTGACAAAATTATGACAGAGATGGAAGGTGAAGTAACTCACATGCATCAAATGGTTAACAATTTATACAAAGTTCAAGGGCAATTATCAAATATAATAGAGGACTTGCCAACTGGAGCGTTGAAAACTGCCGGTGATTTGCTTTTAACTAGGATGAAATCTTGGGATGAAGATATGGTACAACGAAAGTCACAAGCCTATGATGATGTGGAGAATTTCCCGAATAAATTTACCGCAGAATACTTGTTCCTAATTAACCAGACTAATAGTGGTATACAAAGAGTTAATGCTTCTTCTATAGCAAGAAAAGCAGAATTGGACCAACAATGGATAGCTTTAAAAGCAAGTGGCGATGCATTGATAAAAACAGATATCCCTAATTTTAATAAAATACTATGGGAAGCTGGGATTGGAGCTATTCGTTTTTAATGCGTTTTAATTCTATTGTCTTATATCTTGGTTCTTTAAAAAGAGATTAAATTTGTGCCTGAATGTAATTGATTATGTCTGAATATTACAATTATATAAAAGCGTTGCACCTCATTTTCGTTATCACATGGTTTGCTGGGCTTTTTTATATTCCACGATTATTTATTTACCATATAGAAGCATGGCAAAAACCTTCGCCCGATAAGGAAATATTATCAGAACAATTAAAGTTAATGACTAAACGTCTCTGGTATATTATTACATGGCCTTCTGCTGTTTTAGCAACTATTTTTGCCATTTGGCTTTTGATTTTGCAGCCAGGTTGGCTGCAACAACCTTGGATGCATATAAAATTAGCTTTTGTTGTGTTGTTGATTGCGTATCACTTACGAAACCATTGGATATTTAAAAAGTTTCAAAAAGATGAGATAAATTACACTTCTAATTACATGCGTATTTGGAATGAAGGAGCCACTTTAATTCTCTTTTCCGTTGTATTTTTAGTCATTCTAAAAGGCACCTTCAATTGGATTTTTGGTGTTTTAGGTATTATCGTTTTGGGTGTTTTACTTATGTTGGGTATGAAACTGTATAAACGAATTCGAAAAAAGAACCCTAATGCCTAGTTTAAGTGGGTAGTGAGATGTTTTTAGAGGGTAGTTCAACAGTATTTAGTAATTGATAAAATGTTGTTAATAAAGAATTAGCTCGTAAATTTTTATATAATCACTTCTCACTTCTCACTTCTCACTTCTCACTTCTCACTTCTCACTTCTCACTTCTCACTTCTCACTTCAGTTTGTATTTGAACTTGTATTTGAATCCTAGTTTGGTGCGATATTTGTTAACTTTGAACGAAACGCGCTACCCTTGTTAAAAAAAGTATCCTTACGATCCCGAATTTTCATTTCAATGATTCTATTGGTATTGATTGCATCGGTATTGATATTGGGGATTACTATTTACCAGTTTAGAGAAATAAATTCTGACTACCATCAAAATAGGATGGAGCGTAAGGAGGAGCAAATACGCCAAAGTATTGACTTAACTATAGCTAAAACTACCTACCCCGTTACAGAAGATAAGTTAGGTCTCATTTTCATGACAGATATTTATGAAATTGCTGTGGTGCAGAATATGAATTTCAACATCTATAGCTTAGATGGCACACTAGTAAAAAGCTCTAGGCCAAAATTTGAAAACGATTCTATCTCCATCTGTATAGAACCAGAAATTTTAAACGGCTTAGAGATTAGTTTAGATAAGCGTTATGTTACACAAAATGCCGCAGCTGGCGATAAATATCAATCTTCATACACGTATATTACCGACCGCAAGTACAAGCCTATTGGTATTTTAAACCTGCCCTATTTTGAGGATAATTCTTTTAATGATAAAGAGTTGCGCGAGTTTCTAATGCGTTTGGGAGGGGTTTATGTTTTGATGCTTATTATGGCGATTGCATTAGCTTTTGTGATCTCCAAGTACATTACCCGTTCGTTAGAGACCATTTCTAATATGATGGAAAGAACAAATTTGAACCGGAACAATGAGAAGATACAAATAGATAGCCCAGGAGAGGAAATTGAAAAATTAATTTCATCCTATAATAGAATGATAGATGAGCTGGGACAAAGCGCAGCTAAATTAGCCCGTAGTGAAAGAGAGCAGGCATGGAGAGAAATGGCAAAGCAAGTGGCGCATGAGATTAAAAACCCATTGACTCCAATGAGACTTACTGTTCAGAGTTTTGAAAGAAAATTTGATTCTAATGACCCTAATATAGAGGAGAAATTAAAGGAGTATTCCAATACACTCATTCAGCAAATAGACACTATGAGTAGTATTGCCTCAGCCTTTTCTAACTTTGCTGAAATGCCTGCTCAGCAGAACGAAACCTTAAATGTGGTTAAAATAGTGAAGTTGGCACTAGATATTTTTAACGAGGATTACATTCATTTTCTTGCGGAAGAGGATGAAATTATAGCAAAGTTAGACCGTACACAATTAATACGTGTAGTTACCAATTTGATTAAAAATGCTACACAGGCAATTGCTGATGTATCCTCGCCAAGAGTGTTAGTTTCTGTTGCAAAGGAAAAAGGTTATGTGAAAATTTCCGTAGCCGACAATGGGGTTGGTATCACAGAAGAGAATCGCGAAAAAATATTTGAACCTAAGTTTACTACAAAAAACAGTGGGATGGGATTAGGCCTTGGAATGGTTAAGAATATTGTAGAAACCTATAAAGGGAGTATAAATTTTACCTCACAAGCCAATAAAGGAACTGTATTTTGTGTAAAATTTCCAACTGAAAATTAAGCTAATTAAAACACCATAAATGTCATATAATACCATACTCACAAATCAAGAAAACGCAATTGCTACGGTTACTATTAATAGGCCAACGAAGTTAAATGCCTTAAATAAAGAAACGATAAAAGAGTTACATGATGTTTTTTCGAAATTAGAAAAAGATAAAGAAATACAGGTAATTATTTTAACCGGTAGTGGTGAAAAAGCTTTTGTTGCAGGAGCAGATATCTCAGAATTTTCTCAATTTTCTGTAAAAGAAGGAGGTAAGTTGGCAGCAAAAGGGCAAAAACTATTGTTTGATTTTATTGAGAATCTTTCTACTCCTGTCATTGCAGCCGTAAATGGATTTGCTTTAGGCGGTGGTTTGGAACTAGCCATGGCTTGCCATTTTAGGGTAGCAAGTACTAATGCTAAAATGGGATTACCAGAAGTTTCTTTGGGTGTTATTCCTGGTTACGGAGGTACGCAACGTTTACCACAATTAGTAGGTAAGGGAAGGGCTATGGAAATGATAATGACTGCTGGTATGATTTCTGCGGAACAGGGGTTGTCTTATGGTCTTGTAAACCATGTAGTATCGCAAGAAGAGTTAATATCAGTATGCGAGAAAATTGCTAAAAAGATTTCTAATAATTCACCGGTCGCAATTTCTTATGCAATAAAAGCAGTAAATGCTGGTTTTATGAATACTGTAAACGGTTACGAGCAGGAAATTAAAGCATTTGGTGCTTGTTTTGGAACAGATGATTTTACCGAAGGTACTTCAGCCTTTCTAGAAAAACGCAAAGCAGATTTTCCAGGTTCGTAACATATTAAACGAGCCTCACATGTTTAAGAAAATCACTTTTCTTCTATTTTTTACAATTGGAATAGTAGGAGCATTTGCCCAACAAAATGATATAGCTTATACTATTGGCGAAACCTTTAGTGACAAGCATAAATATTCAAACCTTCTGTCCATATCAGATGATGGTAATGGAGGTACAATTATAGTTCGTTCCTATTATAGTGGTATTGTTTTAAGACCCAAAGGGTATTTAGTAGAACAGTACAATGCTGATTTAGAACTTATCTCTGAATATAATTATAAACTTAAGGATGCAAATTTTGTAGAAGCCTATGTTAAAAACGGACAGGTATATCTACTTTTTTTGGAATATAATTTCACCAAGTTGGCTTACGAATATATAGTTCATAGGAGTCCGTTTACAGAATTTAATTTCACAAAGGAAATACTTTTGTCAATAACATCCGATCCAGTGCAACAGCCTTTGGATAGGAATTATTATAATCGAAATTTTTCTTCAGGCTTCACTACCTCTGTATTGTTTAATGATAAAAAAACAGCTTTTGCAATTACTACGCATTTTAAAAAGCGGAAGGAAAACAAACATTTTATCCATGTTTTTGATGCTAGTTTGCGTAAACTAATGGAACACGATTTTTCAGATGAGGTTGAAGAAAAGAATTATGCTTTTGAAAATATCGTATTCTCAGATGATTTAAAAAATGCTTATTTGTTAGGAAAAGCATACTTCAAGAAAAAACGTTTTGCAGCAAAAGAACGTAAGTTTCAATACGAATTGATACGGTTGTCTACTGGAAGTAAAAGTATTCAGGCTTTCGCCACTCCAGGTAAGTTTCCAGAGGCATTAAAACCTGTTTTTAAGGGTAATGAGTTATTGTGTGTTGGGTTTTATGCCGATCGTAAGGACAATAGGTATAATGGAATTGCTTATTATAAGTTAGACCCAAATTCATTAAATGTGCAATTAGAAAAATTCAATCCCTTTTCTGCTCAGTTCATGATAGACAAGTTTGGTAAAGAAGACGAAAGAGAGATTACAAATCTTGTTTTTAAGGGAATGGATGTTACTCAAGACGGTCATATTCTTTTTAATGCGGAAGAATACTTTACTACAAATAGTATGCAAGCTAATTCTAGTGGTGGTCGATTAATGGTTACACGTTATCATTATAATGACATCATAAGTGCTAAGATAAATCTCGAAGGAGATGTAGTTTGGGCTCGTAATATTAATAAAACAGAGGTAACACAAGGTGATGGTGCCTACACTTCATATAGCTCATACACAAAAGGAAACAATACTTATTTTTTTATAAGTACTGCTTCTGAAAATCCGCAACAAATGAGCGCGGAGCGTATTATGTTTAAGCAAGGACTTAGCAGAAATAGAAATATCTTTTTGATTAAGTTAGATGAAAATGGGCAAATGAACTTTGCTAAAGCTATAGATAGCAAAGAAGTTCGCTTACCGTTAATGGTTTCACGACCACTTATAGATACGGCAAAAGATGAAATGTTATTTTATGCCAAAAGAGGTAATAAAAAACAGTTGATAGAAGTCAGTTTTAAGTAATCCCTATTAATTAATTCTCATAAACTACTTCGCCATTAAAAATGGTCATCGCTATCTTGGTATCTAAAATTTTATCTTCTGGAACAGTCATTAAATCTTGTTCGTAAATAGTAAAATCTGCCAATTTCCCTTTTGTTATAGATCCTTTAATGTTCTCCTCAAAAGCTCCGTAAGCTGCATCTAATGTATAAGAACGTAGCGCCTGTTCCCGAGTCATTTTTTGTTCTGGTTCATAGCCGCCTTCAGGCATACCTTTTAACGTTTTTCTACTCACACTAGCATAGAAACTAGCAATAGGATTTAAAGGCTCCACGGGAACGTCTGTACCGTTTACAATAGGAATGCCACTCTGTAACAAAGCTTGCCACATATAGGCGCCTTCTTTAATGCGTTTTTCTCCTAAGCGGTCAATTGCCCACGGTCTATCTGATGACATGTGTACGGCTTGCATAGCAGGTATAACTCCAAGCTGAGCAAAACGTGGAATATCATCTGGATGCAAGTGTTGGGCATGCTCAATACGATATCTATTGTCGTTGGTTAGATTAGGAAGCTCTGTAAAAGCAGCTTCATAACGGTCTAGTATCTCTTTATTCGCGCGATCGCCTATGGCATGCGCACAAACTTGAAAACCATGTTGAAGTCCATTTATTGCTGTTTCTTTTACGAATTCCATGGGTAGCGTTTCATGTCCAAAATGTCCAGGTCTATCTGTGTATTCATCCAACAACCAAGCACCTCGAGAACCTAGCGCACCATCGCAATTAAGTTTTACCGATCGTATGGTAAACAAATGGTCAGTATCTATCATAGGCCCTTTGTCATACCATTTGGTTATCAATTCTTCATCCCACCCCGTAAGCATAGCGTATATGCGAATATTCATTTTGTTTTCCCCTTTCATCTTTTCATACAACGAAATGGTTTTTTGGCCAATACCTGCATCATGGAATCCTGTAATACCATTTCTATGACATGCGGCTACCGCCAACTCAAATGCTTTGACATTCTTTTCCAGGGTTGTCTCTGGAATATGTTTTGCAATCAAGGACATGGCGCGCTCGTTAAAAATTCCAGTAGGCTGCCCTAAGTCGTTTCGCATCACCTCTCCACCTTCTACTTCTAGACCATCTATACCTTCTTTGGCCATCACCTGTAAGCCTGCAATCTCCATCGCTTTTGCATTGGCAAAGGCTGCATGGCCACTGGCATGTCGTAAAAAAACAGGGTTCTCAGGTGAAATACTGCTAAGCAGATTATGTGTTTGGAACCCGTTTACAGTTTCTTCTGGCATTTCTGTCCATTTACTCTGGTGCCATCCTCGTCCAGTAATCCATTCGCCAGGTTTCACTTTTTTTACGGCTTCTTCTACAGCATCAACTATTTCTTGATAACTGGTGGTATTCATAAGGTCTAAATTAAGCTCGTTGTATCCCAAACCCATAAAATGACCGTGACCTTCAATTAATCCAGGAGTCATGGTTTTTCCTTTAAGGTCTATCACCTTTGTTTGTTCTGCTTTAAAAGCTTCAGCTTCTATTAAACTTCCGGCAAAAAGTATTTTATTGTCTTTAGTCGCTACAGCCTCAACAGTTGTTTGGGTTGAATCCACAGTATAAATAGTTCCTCCATGGATAAGCAGGGTAGCGGTTTCTTTTTCTTGTTGTTGGCAGGAGAAAAATAGCAGTATACTTACGGCACAGCTCCAGAAAAAAGATGTTTTTAGTGTCATGTAATTATGTATTTGAAGGTGGTACTAATGATTACCCCAAGATACTAAGTTCGTAGCAGTATTTTATCGTTTAGAACTAAAATAACATAAAGCCCAATTCCAGAACACGCTGTTTATTAGGGTGTAAAAAGCTCCTAAAATAGATAAAAAGTTAAATATATAATCTACATGTTAAATAAGACATACTTGCACATCTAAAGCAGGGATTTCTGCGTATAAGAATAGAACACTATTACTATAGCTCTTCTTATATGAAAATTGAAAACAATAGCCCACTAAAACTAAAGGAATCTAAATTGGTTCCTCGGAATAATAGGGGATTAATAGGAAGAATTAAGGTGTTTTTTGAAACAGCAAATGCGTGGGGCATATTTGTTCTAGGAAGTACGTTTGTGTTGATGCTTGGTTCTGCTTATATGGTTTTTATATTACAAAGCGATTTCACACAATTTAGACTAGACCGTAAAAGTTCTACTGTTGGTTTTGTTTTCATGGCTATAGCAACTAGTTTATTTTTATACAAGGCATTATTTTTTTTGTACACGCTCGTGCTTTATTTTATTTATAAACCTATTACTTCTGTAAGCGATGAAGATTTACCTACAGTTACCGTAATTGTACCTGCTTACAATGAAGGGAAACAAGTTTGGGCTACTTTAAAGAGTTTAGCTGAAAGTGATTACCCAAAAGAAAAAGTACAATTACTTTCTATAGATGATGGAAGTAAGGATGATACTTGGAAATGGATGTTAGCCTCAAAAAAGCAGTTGGGTGACCGTGTTGTTATTTATCAGCAACCAAAAAATATGGGAAAACGCCATGCACTGTACCGTGGATTTAATGAAGGAACAGGAGCTGTGTTTGTAACTGTTGATAGCGATTCTATTGTAAAGAAAGATACACTTCGTAATCTAGTAAGTCCGTTTGTAACTAATGAAAAATGTGGAGCTGTAGCAGGAAATATACGGGTGTTGAACAATGAAAAGGCGCTATTGCCTAAGATGCTAGATGTTAGTTTTGTACTTAGTTTTGAGTTTGTACGATCTGCAGAAAGTAGTTTAAATTCTGTTTTATGTACACCGGGAGCTTTAGCTGCCTACAGAAGAGAAGCAGTATTCGCATGTCTTCCGGAATGGATTAATCAAACATTCATGGGGCAACCATCAGATATAGGAGAGGATCGCGCCATGACCAATATGATTTTAAAGCAAGGGTATCACGTCTTGTTTCAAAGAAACGCTTATGCGTATACTAATGTGCCGGAGCAGTATACGGGTCTTTATAAGATGTTTATTAGATGGGGTAGAAGTAACGTAAGAGAGAATATTCAAATGTCTAAATATGTATTCACAAATTTCAGGGAGGGCTCCAAAATAGGTTCAAGATTATTATTTTTTAGCCAGGCTACAAAAATAATTATGAGCTATCCTTTCTTGTTATTTATGTTCTTTTTTATCATCACACATCCTTTGTTGTTCTTTAGCTCTACTTTCTTAAGCATATTAGTGTTGTCAACGTTTCCGGTACTCTTTTACGCAAAACGCTATACCATGGCTGAAGCTTTTTGGGCTTATTCCTATAGTATCTTGTTCACATTTGGTCTCTTTTGGATAACACCATACGCCATAGCTACAGCAAATAAAAGAGGCTGGTTAACTAGAGGTTAAAAAGATAAAATAACTTTTCAATGGGAGACTATGGTTATTCTTTAGTAGGATGGGTATAGTCTTCCCAGCCCCATGAGGCTTCCGGAGTTTCTATTTCTGTGGTTAGGTCAAAAGAAACAGAGAAGAAACGGTCTGTTCCAATACGTCTTAGATTGTAGGTAAAAACGTTTTCATTAACGGTAATCCACCACACATTTGTTGCCGCTGCTGGTATCATCGTAGCTGTCTCCTCATCGGCTGGAAACATAGCTAAAGTAGGAAGTCCGCTATTACTGGTGCTTCCCCCATACATAGTTATTTTGTCAGATGCTCCATCGGCATGTCTATGATCATGCTTAAGTTCTATTATACCCTTTTTAAGGGTTAGCACCCAGGTTCGGCTTCGGTTATCACCTACGTTAAAAGGGATTAGAATTTTATCCGTACTACACGAAAGCACATGCATTACTAATCGTTTATCTCTAAAATCATCGCCAGCTGGTGCGCTTACTATTTTTCCTTCAAATGCTTTTCCGCAGTGTTTACTTAGAGCATCCCAGAATTGTCTTGCTCCTGTAGTATCAATTTTAGTCGGAATATTCAATGGAGAACCATTAGATAAACGCTTGTTATTTTGTATTTCAGCTGTGCTAAAACTGACTAAAAATATAGGTAGTAAAAGAATGCCAATGAATTTTTTCATAGTTGAATATAGATTTATTTAAATGTAATGATTCTTAAAATAGAATAAAACAAATCTCCTGTTCCGTTGGAAATATACGCACCTCAAATTGAAATCACATTTTCAACTAAAACTTACTTATATCTGTGCCTTTGTTTTTAGAGGTGTTAAAAGTAGGTTCAGCTGTTTTTGAAATTTAACTATCTTTATTTTTATGCTAAAGTGTTTTAGGAGCTACAGATTTTTAAATCGTAGTAAAGATGCTCTTCAAAATTAAACACTGGCTTTAACGGAAATAAATATGACCGATTTAGAAATTGCAAAACAAATACAGCTGCGTCCTATTACGGAGATTGTTAAGGAATTTGGGTTAAACCCAGATGATATAGAAATGTATGGCAAATACAAGGCTAAATTACCTTTGAATGCTATAAATAAGGAAAAGGCCTCTAAGAGTAATCTTATATTGGTATCTGCAATTTCTCCTACACCTGCCGGCGAAGGGAAAACAACTATGTCTATTGGTCTTTCTGAAGGTTTAAATAGGATAGGTAAAAAAACAACTGTTGTGTTACGTGAACCTTCATTGGGGCCGGTCTTTGGAATTAAAGGAGGTGCAACAGGTGGTGGATACTCGCAAGTACTTCCTATGGAAGACATTAATCTTCATTTTACAGGCGATTTTTCTGCCATTGAAAAAGCACACAACTTACTTGCTGCTATCATAGATAATAATATACAGAGTAAAACAAACAGTTTAAATATAGATGCACGTACTGTTACTTGGAAACGTGTAATGGATTTAAATGACCGTGCGCTTCGTAATGTCATCGTAGGCTTGGGAGGAACGAGCTCTGGTGTGCCTAGAGAAACCGGTTTTGATATTACAGCAGCATCGGAAATTATGGCCATTCTATGTCTTGCAGAGAATTTAGCTGATTTAAAAAAACGCTTAGGTAGTATTTTTATAGGCTATACACTTGGAAAAGAACCTATCTACGCCAAACACCTAAAGGCAGAAGGAGCTATGGCAGTTTTGTTAAAAGATGCTATTAAACCAAATATCGTGCAAACCTTAGAGGGTAATCCTGCAATCATACATGGAGGACCATTTGCTAATATTGCTCAAGGAACTAATTCTGTAATAGCTACACGAATGGGTATGTCTCACTCTGAATATACGGTAACGGAGGCTGGTTTTGGCTTTGATCTTGGTGCTGAGAAATTCTTAGATATTAAATGCCAAAGCGCGGGCCTAAAACCAAAGGCTGTAGTATTGACCACAACAATCCGAGCACTAAAATATCATGGAGGGGCAGATATAAAATCTTTGACCTTACCCAATGTAGAAGCACTTAAAAATGGCTTACCAAATTTAGAAAAACATTTAGAGAATATTACGAAGTTTAACCTTCCCTCTGTAATAGCAATTAATAAGTTTCTAACAGATACTGATGCCGAAATAGCAGTAATTCAAGAATTTGCAAAAGCCAAGGGTATAGCTGTAGCAGTTGCAGAAGTCTGGAAAAAAGGGGGTGAAGGGGCTTTGGAACTTGCTCAATTTGTTGTCAACGCCGTAGAATCGAACACCAAAGAATTTACGCCGCTTTATGATTGGAAAAGCCCAGTAAAAGATAAGATTGAAACCATTGCAAAAGAAATTTATGGAGCTCAACATGTGGAGTACGCGGCTAAAGCTAAGGCCAATTTAAGAACCATTGCTAATTTGGGATTAGAACAATTACCCGTATGTATTGCCAAAACTCAGAAATCACTTTCAGATAATCCCAAACTGTTAGGAAGGCCAACCGGTTTTACGATTACAGTACGTGAAATTGAAATTGCTGCTGGAGCTGGTTTTTTAATTCCTATAACTGGTGATATGATGCGCATGCCTGGTTTGCCCGCACATCCTGCATCTGAGGGTATGGATATTACTGATGATGGTGAGATTATAGGCTTATTTTAATTATAGAAGTTTGTTTTTCTTTGCCTAAACACTAGAACCTTTTAAAGTAAGAGGATTCCATTCTTGATAAAATTGTTCTAAATAGTCTAAAAAGTATGGGTAGTCTTGTTTTGCTAATTGCTTACCTGTATTGGTAGTCAATTTATCTTTCAGTACTTACACTTTTTCGCAAAAATGATTTATGGAAGATATCTTGTATTATTACGTGTTAGGCTTTAGATATAACCCGTCAACTTTCCAAGTGTCTTTCAAACTGATTATGTATGGCCAAAATGGCTAATCCAAAAATTACCGCAAAAACAATTAAAAGAGTGTTCACGAGTCCATCTACTGAAAACGACAATCTAATAAGAATGGTAGATATGACAAAACCCGAATTGCGGATAACCTTATGGTACTTGTCTGTATAGAAAAAGGAGACCAGTAGCAGTAACACATCAACAATAATGAGGATGGTAAAAAATTCATCGAAAAAGATGTTGTTGATGTTTTTTAGTTCCTTGAGGCTACCATCGTTATCGGCAAATTCTAGGTAGCCCCATTTGCCAAAGGTAAATACAGCAAGCGCGAAAAGGAGCGGTACCAGAATCACAGCTATTATCTTTTTAAAACGTACAAACTTATCTACTGCAATACCAAGCGTTCTGTCTTCGGTATTCAATTTTTTTCTGTTTTTGTTCAGTCTGTAAAACCAATACAAGAGGTAAAAAAGCATTAAAGAGGCTAAAATATCGTAGGTAAACTGTAAATCATCCTTGATGGTAAACCAGTCAGTGCTGAGTTTAAGGTTTGCCAGATCTTTGAATAAGCGCCTAATTATGATTAGGCTAATGATTTCATACTGTTTACTTATGTATGTGGTAATAGAGCGTGGTAAATAATACACTAAAAGATATACCTCATATACCAATATAAAGGAGAAAGGGGTATATACCGCAGCTATGGGATTTCCTAATAAGGGACTATCTGGATTTAAAAATGGAATCTGTTCTGAAAAATAAATACATACCAAGTGCAACACGAAACTGGCGATAGCAAGTACCAGTATTATGCGCTCTATTGTCTTTTTTGAGCGTTCGGACAAAAAGAATTTATCTAGTTGGTCCAATCGTGTTTGAAAAGTGGTCATGATTAAAGTTAGCCAATAAAAGCAACACTTTGTTTTTTGTTGAAGTATTGCGAGCCTATGCTTGACTGTGGACACGCAACCAGAGGATACTTCTCGGTTGGGTGGTAGACAAAATATATTTGAAGTTTATTCAAAGTCATCAGTAATATAACTTTGATATGTATTTTTAAAAGGTTTGATAGACTGCATGAAGTCAATAAGTTACTACAAGATTGGGGCATATGTGGTTTCAAAAAAGTATAGTAAATAAGAAATCAATCTTCAATACCTTTGACACCCAAGGGATTCCATTCTTGATAAAATTGTTCTAAATAGTCTAGCATATATTGATGTCGCACTTCGGCTAGTTGTTTGCCAGTTTTGGTGTTCATCTTGTCCTTTAGTAAAAGTAGTTTCTCGTAAAAGTGATTTACAGTTGGACCATCTGATTTTTTATATTCATCCTTGCTCATTTTAAGATTGGGAGGAATGTCTGGGTCGTGCATGGTTCTGTTTTTAAAGCCACCATAATTAAAAGCCCTTGCAATACCAATAGCACCTATGGCATCCAAGCGATCTGCATCTTGTACAACCTGAAGCTCCAATGAACTAAATTTCTTCTTGTTTCCCTTTTCCAAGGAGTTCTTATAGGAAATATGATTAATGATGTTTATCACGTGATTTATGGTTTCTGTATCTACTGCTAGGGATTCTAGAAAGGCTTTTGCCATTTTAGGACCTACAGATTCGTCTCCATCATAAAATTTAGCGTCTGCAATATCGTGTAATAATGCACCAAGGCTGAGTACTAAAAGGTCTACTTTCTCAGTCCTAGCAATTAGGATACTATTATTAAAAACACGCTGTATATGAAACCAGTCGTGCCCACCTTCTGCATTTTTTAAGGTATCCTTTACAAAAGTGATCGTTTCTTCAACAAGAGCAGCATTTGTCATTTAAAAGAGGTTATGCCAGAATTAACGGTGGTTTCTATTTGGACTATAAGCGCATCTAAATCGCCGTCGTTTTCTATTGGTTGATGTACGTCAAAAGATACTTTAGCGCCAATTCCCATAGGAAATTTTCCATGTCTTACTATTTTCCAGGAGTTATTTATGCTAATTGGAACAATGAGGGCTGATGGTGCTTTTTTCAT
>CALHVP010000091.1 GCA_938038975.1 uncultured Maribacter sp.
TGCATCGCTTACTAATTAGCCACTACTCTTTATGTTGTTGATTAAGTTATAAATTTACTGAATACGAAACTAAAGGCTGTGCTTAGTGTTTGAGAATAGTAAGCTGTAAATGCTGTCTTTAGTTTATAACTAAAGACAAATGATACTCATGCTTCAGCATGGTATTTTAAACCGAGTAAGCCTGTTTAGCTTTAAAATCTCTAATCGTCATATCAATAAAATAGAAAAGTTTATCCTGAATATCATCGGGTAGGTTTTGGAGTTCAATCACTCTATCAAGCATAGCTGTATCAACTTCAATATTTGTATTCCCTACAAGCCAATCCAAACTAACATCCAATGCTCTTGATAATTTAGTAGCTACATCAATAGATGGGTTCATCTCATCACGTTCATACCGTCCAATTACAGGTGCTTTAGTCTCCAGGGTATTAGCAATATCCTCCTGGCTCAAACCTTTATTTTTTCTAGCCTCTAATAGTCGTTTACCAAAACTCATAAGTATTTTATAGTTCTTGAATTATCAATAAAAGACAAAAGTAGGGATAGTATAAGTGCTATACAAATCGTAAAAGTTTTGATTAATAGAATTGATAAGTTATGTTTGCAACTGATAAGTTCTACTAAACTATTTTTTATGAGCAAGAAGAAACTGAATTATACCAACCCCGAAAACCTAATCTATGAAAATGACCTACTAAAAGTAAGTGTACTAGGCGGAATCAAATTAGAGGGTTTGGATAGATTGCGAGTTACTATAAAATTAGAACTAAAGGGAACGAGTTTACCACCAGTAAGGCACAGCTTCGATTTATATAACGATATACAATTAGAAAAGTTCATCCGTAAAACAGCCGAGCGATTAGAAACAGGTACAAGCGTAATAAGTGCAAGCTTATCAGAACTTACAGAACAGCTTGAAGCATATAGAATCAGCACAATTAAAGAAAGCGAAGCGACTTTACCACAGAAACCCAAAATGACATTGGCAGAACGCAAGGAAGCCGAAGAATTTTTAAAACAAAAAGACTTACTAAAAAAGACAAATGAATTAATAGGCAAAGCAGGAATACTAGGCGAAGAAACAAACAGGCTATTAATGTACTTAATCTTCAGTAGCCGAAAAAGGCAACAGCCGTTGCATATTGTTAGCTTAGGTGAAAGTGGCACAGGCAAAACACATTTACAAGAAAAGGTAGGCGAACTCATACCCGAAGAAGACAAAATAGAAATCACCACCTTAAGCGAAAATGCCTTTTACTACTTTGGCCAAAGAGAGCTAAAAAATAAACTGATCCTTATAGAAGATTTAGACGGAGCAGAAAATGTAATGTATCCACTTCGTGAATTACAAACCAAAAACAGCATAAGAAAAACCATAGCCCATAAGAATACAAAAGGAGAAACCAAAACAATACACTTAGTAGTAGAAGGCCCGGTAAGTGTTGCTGGCTGTACAACGAGAGAAAGTATTTATGAAGACAACGCAAACAGAAGTTTTTTAATCTACCTCGATAATAGTACAGAACAAGACCAACGAATAATGAACTATCAAAGGGCTGTGTCAGCCGGACAAGTAAATTATGATGCGCAAAAGCAAATCCAAATTTTACTAAAAAACACTCAAAGATTATTAGAGCCCATCAAAGTAATAAATCCCTATGCAGAAAAACTAAACCTACCCAACGAAGTTTTAAAGCCAAGAAGAACCAATACACACTACCTACAATTTATAGAAGTGATAACCTATTATCATCAATACCAACGAGAGCAAAAAGTAAATAAAGAGACTGGAGAAATGTATATCGAAACCACTTTAGAAGATATAGCCGAAGCAAATAAATTGCTCAAAGAAACCTTATTAAGAAAGAGCGATGAACTGACTGGAGCGTGTAGAGATTATTTTGAACAAGTAAAAAACTACCTACAAGAAAAGAAAAAGAAAGAGTTTATAAATAGCGAAATCAGTAAGCAATTACGCATCTCTATGACAACGGTAAAGCGCAATAATTACACCTTGCTAGACAATGGGTTTATAAGCGTACAAAGCAAAAAAGGCAGTAAAGCAAAGTGGTATGAAGTAGTGAGTTTTGCAGATTATGAAAGCCTGCAAAGCAGTATAAACACCGTACTAGACAAAGCTTTAGAGAAACTACAAAACCCCAAAGAACCGTCCAAGCGTCCACAAACCGTCCACTAGTGCAATGGACTGATTAAGTGCAACAAAATCAACAACTTAAATCAATCGTCCACCTAAACTCAAAAAAGGTAATGCGGACTAAAATTATTTTACCCCCAAACACATGAACCCTAATCACTAATCACTCTTCGCTAATCACTAAAAATGCGCAAACTCTATCTAAAAAATAATAGCTACAGATACTTACACAAATCATTTAAAGAGTGGTTGGATGTACTAGGTTATAGTACTGGCTTACGTTCTTATATGGGCGACCATTTACAAGAGTTTTTACACTACCTAGAACTAAACGCTATAAACCATATAAACCTCATAAACCAAAAGCAAATAAAAAATTACTACGACTATATCTGTAGCAGAAAAAACCAAACAAGAGGCGGAGGATTAAGTAATAGTAGCATCAATAAGCAAGTACAAACAATAGAAAAATTTATAGAATATCTGCATCACAAAGGAGTAGAAAATATACCAGACGCAGGATTAAAACAACTAAAATTACATCAGTCAGAAATTAATGTGCTGAGTATAGAAGAAGTAAAAGAACTGTTCAAACTAACAAGTGAAGAAAGCAATACAAAAAAGCAACAAGCAATTAATGCACGAGATAAAATACTCCTCGTCATCTTTTATTGTTGTGGCTTGCGCCGTACCGAAGGATCCAATGTAAGTATAGATGATATAAATTTTGATACTAGAATCTTGCACGTAAAGAAAGGAAAAAATTATAAAGAACGCTTCGTTCCTTTTAATAAAACCAATGCTGAATATTTACAAGATTACGTTTACAATCACCGACCTAATTTAATCAAAAGTCAAAAAGAAAGTGGCTTATTTATATCGCAGAACTATGGCAAACAAATGACAGGCGGAAGCATCTATACACGCTTAAAATTACTGATACAAAAAAGTGATAATAGAGCATTGCAACAAAAAGAAATCGGCTTGCATACGCTTCGCCACTCAATAGCTACACACCTTTTACAGAATGGAATGGAGTTACAAAAGATACAAAAGTTCCTTGGCCATAGCAGTTTAGAAAGCACTCAAATTTATACCCACATTATTGAAAAACTGAATCAAGAAACCTCATAAACCCTATAAACTTTATAAACCATTGAACACCTACAAATCCTATTTACAACAGCAAGGAAAAACAAAAAGTACTATAAAGGCTTACGAATATTACTTACTAAATTTTATCAGTTGGTTAGATAAAGAGGGTGTGGAAACTGAAAATGTAACATCAAAAGAAATCGTTTCTTACCTACATTATTTACAGAAAAAGGGATTAGAAAACAAAACAAGAAGTTACCAACTTGGAGCAATCAAACATTATTACACATGGCAAATAAAATTAGAAAATAGAGGCGATAATCCAGCAAGGCAAATCGTACTGAAAGGAACACATACAAGAAAGCTCTACCCAATATTATCAAGAGTAGAACTAGAAGAAATCTATACAGCGTATGAAGTACCTGCCGAAGATGATAAACGTAAAAATAGAAATTGGTTTACTAAATATGTCCTTACAAAAAAGCGTAATAAAGTAATTGTTAGCTTGCTAATAAATCAAGGATTACGCACCAACGAAATACAAAACTTAGAAGTAAAAGACTTACAACTCCGTGAAGGAAAATTGTATATAAAAGGCAATAGAAAAAGTAACGAAAGAGAATTAGAACTAAAGCCAAATCAAATAATAGACTTAATGGAATATACCTTGCAGGTAAGAAATGAATTTATAAAATACTACGAAACTGAACCTACAAAATTATTTTTATCAACGCCTAACGGCAATAAATTAAAAGTAGAAAATGAAATATCATTAGATATTTTTAAAGGCTTATCTACTCAATTAAAAAAGCAAAACAAGAAACTAATTAACCTCAATCAGATAAGAGCAAGCGTAATTGTTTACTGGCTCAAAAAATATAATCTGCGAGAAGTACAATATATGGCAGGGCATAGATATGTAAGTAGTACCGAAAATTATTTGCACAGCAGTACCGAAGATTTACAAAAAGCCATTGAAGAAATGCACCCGATTGGATAGAATTAGGAAATGACTGTACGCATATTGCGTACAATCAGTAACTTTGAACAAAACAAATTATCATGGCAGAAGCGGTAAACAACGAGATATTAAAATATTGGCCATTATTGGATATAGAAGAGCGTCAAAGTATTTTGGGGATAGTAAAATCATTTATGAAATTGAAAAATAAAGAAGATCGCATAAGTGCCGAACAATATACCAAAGAGTTAGATGAAGCGATTGCCCGGGTGGCATCGGGAAAATTTACTACGCACGAAGACGTTATAAAGGAATCTAAAGCATGGTAAAATTAAAAGTAGTTTGGGATGATGAAGCAAAAGTATCACTCCGTAAATTATATCAATACATCAAAACAGAATCGCCACAAAATGCCATTAAAGTGCGTGATGAAATTATAGAAAGTATAACGGGTATTTTATCTCATCCAGAACGCTATCCTTTAGATAAACAGAAGCTAAATAATGATGGGAGTGTACGAGCTTTTGAAAAGCACAAACAGCGCATCGCTTATCAAGTAGGCGAAAAGGAAATCCGGATTATCCGTTTGCGAAGTACACACAAAGAACCCAAAGCACATTAACAGGAAAAAAAAGGGCACGGCGTCTCCCTCCTTCGTCGGTCGTTCTTGGTGCCCCCGATTTTTTTTGCCAACCCATTTGGCTCAGAGCCCTGCGAAGAGCAGGGCACAGAGCCAAGCCATCGCACGAAAAAAAATCGGGGGAAGCTAACTGAGACATAATAGATATTATGGTCTTAACCCACGCTCATGCAAGCATGCTAAACAAGCCCATAATATGCCATTATGTTCAGTTAGCCACCAAGGTGCGCACAGTCGCGCTAAAGCAAGCTCCCTTAGCGCACACGCCGTGTAGGTATACGCCGCGGCGTATTCATTATTACTTTTTTCCTTCGATCGCCAAACAAAAGCGCAACCGAAGTTGCGCCCTTATGAAAAACTTAAAAAGAAAAATTACCTCTCTTTAAGGCTTCAAATGTACTAAAAAAGGCGTGCCTATCGCTCACATCATTATGCGGGGAATCTGCCATTCCCCTGCGCCCCAGGGCTACTTTTATTTAGGCAAAAATCGGCTAACGCTTCAAAGGCTATGCTTCAGATTTTTACCTAAATAAAAGTGTTTTAATCTCCCTCGTTCCGAAGAGAGGATAAAAAAGTTAGTCGCGCCGTGGTGAATGGCATCCGCCTGACGGCGGATAATATTAAAAAGATACTTAACTTAGACCACGCAAAGTGGGCTGTAAAAAATTATCATATTACGAAGAAGAGGTACAAGGAAACTTGCGTTTTTTTTACGGAGGTGCTCTAGAAAAAAAGGGGTATGCGGAAAAAAATTGCAAGAGTGCGTTAAGGTTTGGCTTTAACGGTCAAGAGAAGGATAATGAGATAAAGGGGATTGGGAATAGTCTATCATTTAAGTATAGAATATATGATAGTCGACTTGGGAAATGGTTGAGTACCGATAACGTTATGAAGCCAAACTTATCTCAATATCAATTTGGTTCAAATAATCCAATTTTCTATATAGACCCTGACGGAAATGATGAATATTCTTTCCATTCAAATGGTACATGGTCAGTTGTACGTAAAAAAGGAGTTGACGTCTTTAAAAAACAAGATGTCAAGAATGGAGTTTATAGAGTTTTGCAATCTACACTACCTGATAATTTTAGTGCCAAAATGATTGGTCAATTTGATGATTTAGATTTCATCGCACAATATTCAATTGATAATTCGTCCTTTAATAAGGACATTAACAGTCATCAAGGATCTGGAGATGTGTTGGATGCTCATAATGAACTTGCGCTTTATGCTTGGGGGTATACGATTGTGGCTGCCTACGATAAAGCTCTTGACATTATGTCTTTAGGTACTAAGAGGAAAGCAGTTAAAGAAGGTGTGCAAATGCTTGAAAAAAATGCTGATGAGCTTATTAAAGCAGCTGATAAAGCAACTAAAGGCGTGGGTGAAGCCTTTAAAAAAGCGACGTCCAAAAGAGGTAGGTTATATAAGCTTTATAAAGTTGTTGATGCTAAAACCGGTGAAGTATTAAAGTATGGACACACAACCATGAAAAAAATTACTGATAGATATAGTAAAGCTTATCTTAAAGGAAAAAAGATGATACAAATGGATAAAGGTAGTGCTGAAAAAATATTAAAAAAAGAATCGGATTTAATAAAGACAAAACCTGGACCTCATAATAAAGAAACTTGGAGGGGTACAGGAGGTTAATAAAAATAAATTATGGATGATAAAATATTAGGTTTTTTTATATACGGTGTAGATGAGACTATTTCTGATGAATTTAGTGAATATTTGTATGGAAATAATGGGATTAATTCTTTAATTGAAAAAGAATTAAGGAATGATTATGGTAAAGGGGTTGACCTAATATTGATTTCTTATTTTATAGATGGGCCTGATGAAAGAGTTGACAAGCAAAAGAAATTGTCTAATCTAGATAAGGAGAATTCTATTGCTGTTCATTTTAATATTCGAATAGCTAGTTTTCATAATAAAGAGCATGATGAAAGAAAGAAAATTATTGTCAATTCAATTCTTGAAGGAATTACTGATGTTCAAAATAAACTTAAAGGCAACAACAAAGTAAAGGTTGATTTTCCTTTACTAAAAACTGATTTTGAGAAGATTGCAAGTATATATCTAGATGGAAATTTAATCTTATGATATTCCCCCGCTGATTGACGTATGCATCAAAAAAGAAAAAGGCTAGTTTTAGTTTAGCGTAGCGTAACTGAAACGGTTTATTTATGTTGCCAGTTTGCAACTGGCTTATGCTGGTTTATAACTAAAGAGCTGTGCTGAGTTTTTAACTCAGTACACTATTGCAAATTAG
>CALHVP010000092.1 GCA_938038975.1 uncultured Maribacter sp.
TTTATGATACGAATTTAGGATTTATTAGTGAAACTCTGTTTTGTAAAGTCTGAAAGACGCATTCAAAATAGGTAGTTGAACTAATCCCGTTTTTTCAGCGGGATCTAAGGTTTGATTTATAGAATTTCTCGAGGTTAAATGGAAAGCTAGAAAACCTAAGGTTTTTATAAAAACTAAAAATAAGTTTTCTTCAGTTTGATACCTCAATGGCTCTTTCTCGGGGTAATTTATCACCTTTTTTTGGTAAAGAGTCAGCCCCTTATTTTAAATGTCCATTATATAATTTACGGTTTTTACGTAAAAAATTGTAATTATCTCAATAAAAAGTAATTATAATTAATAAATAGTTAATTTTTTAACATTATTAACAAATAATTACATACATTTGGTAAACCAATCTGGATAACCAATTTGGTTTACCAGAGGAAATCAATTTTTAATAAGCGCTCAATTAAAAATGCAATAACCCAAAAAAAAACAAAAAAATGAAAACAATTAAATTCGTATTCAACCCCAAAATTGTATTATTACTATTGCCATTTTTTTTATTTAGTTGCTCTGTTGAAGAGCAGGAAGTAGTCACAGAAGAAGTATCCGAAATTGAAGAAGCAGACCTAGCGACACGAAGGGTTTCTTCTTTTGAGGGTAAAACGTATTATATTAAAAATGTAAATAGCGGAAAATACTTAGACGTAGCGGCTTTTAGTAATAGTAATGGCGCTAATATTCATCAATGGTCATTTACTGGTGCTATTAATCAACAATGGAAAGTGATCTCTTTAGGGAACAATAAGGTGCGTTTTAAGAGTTTGCAAAGTGGTAAAAGCTTAGATGTAGACCTTTCACAAACCAATAATGGTAGAAATATCGAACAGAATGCCTATGCAGGATTAGCGAGTCAAAAATGGGAAATCTTTAGCGCAGGCTCCGGACAATACTATATTATAAATGAGAATAGTGGAAAAGCAGTAGACGTTGCAGGATATAGCACCAGTAATGGCGGTAACATACACCAATGGACGTATAATAATACTACGAACCAAAAATGGATTTTTGAAGAAGTTGGAGGGGGTAATGATGATGGAACTGCAGCCGGAGTTTTAGGCGGATTACAGAACTGGAAATTAAATGCATATTCAGGAACATTGAACGTAAATAATAGTAATAATGGATTGAGCTATGTAGATAATGCATCTAAAAATGATAATAACAGTTGGTTTTATGATGCTAATGGATGGGCTTATTTTAAAACCTATCCAGGAAACCCTAGAAGTAGTAGTAACACGTCTAACCCTAGAACAGAGTTAAGAGAAATGACATCTAATGGTTCTACTGAAATTCTTTGGGATGGAACCACAGGAACAGAACATTCTATGAAGTGGACGGTGAGAGTAGATGATTTACCTCCTTCTGGTAAGGTGTGTTTTGGGCAAATTCATGCGGAAAGCGGTTCTCCTTTTGATGATGTGATTAGGATACAAGTACAAGGTGATGCTGGACAAAATTCTGGAGAAGTAGATTTAAGAATTAATGGATATGCTAGTGAAGAGTTATTAGGTGGAGGTGTGACTATTTCTAATTTTACTTTTAATATGGATACCTCTTATTCCTTTGAATTAACCATGAAAAATAAGATTGTAAGACTGTATGCTTTAAATTCTAGCGGCTCAAGAACGAGTACCTTATTCACATCTGGATCTATAAATTCTGATGCTAATTATTTTAAAGCGGGTAGCTATTTGCAATCAACAAAAAGCAGCCATTATGGTTCTAGTGTGTATGGATTGGTAGGGATTAAATCATTATCGGTTTCTCATTAATAGGAGCAAGGAATAATTCATGTTTTATAAGCGTCTTCCTAGGAATAGGTTGACAGTAATTAGCCATTCTTAAAATGCATGGAAGCAAGCTTCCATGCATTTTTTGTACCCATGAAGTGAGATTTTGATTTCTTATTTTTCACTATCTCTGATAGTATGCTACGATACTTGCTTTTGCTAAAGTATTATTCCATAAATAATACCCTACAACGGCAGGATTTGTATTTGCTTCCAATCCAAGAGTATCTGTTTTTAATGCATGTACCGTAATAATGTATTGGTGTAATCCGTGTCCTTCTGGGGGACAAGGCCCGCCATATCCCTTTGCACCATAATCTGTGATACTTTGAATAGCCCCTTCTGGTGTTAAGTTAAGTGCTATGTCTCCAGCACCCGTGACCAATTCTTGTGTACTCGAAGGAATATCAAATACCACCCAATGCCACCACCCGCTACCAGTTGGAGCGTCTGGATCATACATCGTGACGGCAAAACTTTTAGTTCCTTCAGGCGCATTTTTCCAAGATAGTTGTGGGGATTGGTTTTTTCCAGTACATCCAAAACCATTAAACTCTTCTTGAATGGTAGCTTCTCCTCCTAGATCGTTACTAGATACTGTAAATGTATTTTGAGCAAATAGCGTACTTGATACGGCGAATAATACCCCTAAAATAAAATTTGACTTTTTCATAAATGTTTGTATTTAATTATAAGTACAAAATTATGAAGGAAGCGAAGTGTTGTTGTGTTTGTATTGGTTCAAAAAGTATTGATAAACGCTCAATCTAATTGATATTGTTTTGGAGTTGTTCCAAATTTTAGTTTGAAGGCTTGTATGAAATTGGAAAGGTTTTCATATCCGATTTCTTCGTAAATGTCTGATGGACGTTTCTGTTTGTTTTTAAGAAGAAAAGCAGCATGTTCTAATCTTTTGTCCTGAAACCACTTGCTAGGAGAGGTGTGAAAGTGTTTTTTAAATTCTCTTTTAAATGTGGATACACTCATATTTGATAAAAAAGAAAGCTCTTTGATAGTGAGTTTATTTAATGTATTAGTCTCTATAATATCCATAAAATGTTGAAGCTGACTATCCACATTTGATAGTAAAGAAAAAATAAAATCAACGCCTCTGGTCTCTTTTAAATAGATCATTAATTCTTCAAATTTCACTTCCAATAATTTTGTTTGAATCTCAGGATTAAGTTGACTAATATCAATAAGTCCTCTCACAAAAGTTTTTAAAAACCCATCATATTGAAAAGAATACACAGACTTTTGAATATCACTTTTTATATGGTTTATTTTATGCTTTTCTATGAGTTTTAATAGCGCATCATTTGGAAAGAAAAACAAAATACTTCTGTAATTATCAATCGTATTAGGAAGTCTTTCTGTCATTAGGCAGTGTCCCATTTTCATTAATAGGAAACTTGATTTCTCAATGGAGATAGATGTGACATCAGAAAACACTTCTTTTTTTCCTTCCATTAAAAAGCTAAAAGCATTCTGTTCTAAGGACACCATTTGTTTAAAACACTCTTTGGAGGTTTTATAATCAAAGACTTTAAAGGAAGATGACTCTTTAGGATCTAACTGACTTGGTAATTTAATGACTTCCATATTAAAATAACGTTTATCTCGCTTTTCCTTTTCCTGTTTTGCGTATAACAAACAGAAAAACTAATAATCCAGTGACTAGTAACCCAAATGTTATATGTGTACTAGAAGGCACCTTATGAGAGGA
>CALHVP010000093.1 GCA_938038975.1 uncultured Maribacter sp.
AATGTATTCTGATTTTGTATTTTCCACCAAACTTTATTTTTTTTGAAGATGATTGACGTAAATGATAAGGAATTATTAAAAAAGTTTCCCAATTGGAAAGTTGTAGAACTTACTCATAACCGATTGGAGTTAGTATCTAAATCCCCTAATAGGAAAGATGATGCTCCTAAATTGGTCGCTCATTTATATGAACAAATTCCAAATAAAAAATGGGTTTTTAATTTAGAGGCAGATAAATTTATAGCAAGTATTAAAGAAAAATCAAAATATGCAAGAATGTACACTTCTGGAAGTTTTGATATTTTTCATTACGGCCATCTGAATATCTTAGCAAAAACGAAGGAACTTTGCGATTATTTAGTTGTTGGTGTCTCTACCGATGACCTAATAGAGAAAGAAAAGGGTAAGCGTCCTGTGATTCCTTTTGAGGAGCGTATTAAGGTGGTGCAAGCTATAGGTTTGGTAGATGAGGTTATCGCACAAACAGATAAGAATAAACAACGAATAGTGGATAGGTATCATATTGATGCCATATCAGTTGGTAGTGATTGGGAGGGTAGGTATCCCAAAGTAACATGTGCTATGGAATATTTTCCTTATACTGCTAATGTGAGTAGTACAATTCTTAAGAATACACTAAAATTATAATACCCCTAGTTTAGTGCATTGTCATCTGTAGATGTGTTCCATTCTTTTACTGGTGTTTGCCAATCACCGTATCTATAAGATAAGTATTCATCTGTTTCATTTGGGATAGTATATTCCTTATTTTGAAAACTAATGTTTTTGAAACGAGCATAGAAATTTTTAGGAACACTCTTTGTTTTATTATCTATTTCCCAATATGTGTTTTCATCTTTTGTGTATTTTATAAATACATCTAAACATACATTACCTTTTAGAAGGCCAAAAAAACGTCTTTTACGTATTTTTATCATTCGTAAAGCGCCTTTATTAAATTCAGAACTTGAAACTTCAAAATGTCTTAATCTAATTCTATAACCCTCATTTTTTAGATTTTTTATTAAGGAGGTAAGTTTTGTTATTTCGCTGTCATGAATTGAAATATCTATATCATTATCCCATGGTAATAGTCTATTTTCTCGTCGTATACCCAATAGCGTTCCCCCTTCTAGCCAGTATGCAACATTATGTTGCTCAAAAATGGTTGTAATTTCCTTTAGAAGATCTTCTGCTTCCTTAAGATTACTACCTTCTAAGGTTATGTTGTATGCCATTGAAGCTATTATTAATTTGTTCTTTGAGTTCTTAATCTTTTTAATTCCTTGTACCTACTATAGACACCTAAGGCATTAAGGTAGCTTATAATTATTCCTTTTTTACCATCAAGAAAACCAAATCTAAAAACAAAGTGATTTAAAAATTTATAAAATGGCCTAAAAATAAAATGATATAGATTTGGATCATAATCTTTGTTTAGCTCTTCTTGAGCTTTCATCTGGCCATATTTAATCATTTTGCCTTTGTAGTCGGCATAATCTTTATATGAGAAGTGAATGAGTTTATGTTTTAGAACGTCTACCTCACCGTCTACTATTAAAGTTTCATGCACAATACGATCTGTGGTAAAGGAAACTTTAGATTTTCTAAAAAGCCTGTAATTCTTATCGCTTTGCCAACCACTAAATCTCAATATTTTATTTCCGAACATAAATGTCCGGTAAAAAAAGTATGCTACGGCCTTAGGTTCACCGTTGATTGTTGTAAGTATTTCGTTTTTTAGTTTATCCGTAAGACGTTCGTCAGCATCCATAAATAAAACCCAGTCATGGGATGCTTGGCTCATCGCATACGCTTTTTGGTCCGTATAATTTAGAAAAGGCCTTTGTATTAATTTAACCTTAGGTCTATTTTTAATGCGTTCAACCGTGCCATCAGAACTAAATGAATCTACTACTATAATTTCATCTGCAAATTGAACATTGGTTAATACTTGGTCAATGTTTATGACTTCGTTTAGTGTTATAAATACTGCTGATATTTTATTTTTCACCTTTCCATCCCAGAGATTAGAAACAGGTCTATTAAAAATAGCATCCATTTTTATTTTACGGTCCAATGGTAGATTCCTTTTTTCTGGAATACCGTTTTTAGCGATGTAGTTTTCTGCAGCCTGAATTATTCTTTGAGCAGATTTTCCGTCTTGATAAGGATGATACTGATTGTTTAGTTCTAAGCGTTCCTTTTCAAATGAATCCTTTTTTAAGTTATTGAGAACACTCTTTTTAAGAAGCCCTTTTTCTGTTAGGTTTTCCCAACGAATATGAGTTGCAATTGTTTTGAATGAGATAGCTGGTTTGTTCAATAAAAGAAATTCATAAATTACAGATGAAGTATCACTGATAAGTATGTCTGCAAGAATTAAGAATTTAACTATATTCTTTTCTTCAATAAAAACAATGTTACTATGCTTTTTGGAAAGTATTTTATATTTATCAATCAACTCAGTTGACATCAAATCGTGAAACTTAACCATCAGTAAAAAACCGGTATCAATTGCCAGGGTTTCAATTTCTTCAAGTAAGGCTGGAGCAGAAGTTAAACTAGGTGAAAATGTTGGAGCATACAATACGATTTTATCTGTCTTGTGTGTTTTTAAAAGCTCTTTCTTTTCTGAGTGATATTTATTCTTTTGTAAACCGTAGCCATCTAATTTTGGCCAACCTGTTTGAACTACCTCAAAATTTTCATGTTTTGCTTTAAGTTGATTAAACCGTTCTGTAAAGTATGGTCCTTGGGTGAGGTAGAGGTCAAAATAATGACGTATTCTAAAATGTCCTTTTTTTTCTCCTGCTAGGCCATGGAAAATTTGAATTTTAACTCCACGTAAATAATAGGGCACTTCGTTTCCTGGAACAAAAATGACGTCACTTTGAAATAATTGTAAATCTAAAATACTGGTGGTATGCTGCTCTTTTTGAAAAGGAAATTTTTGAATTAACTTTTCTGTGACATACCAAATATAGTCGTCACCACGGGCAACTATTTCATCTCGTAAAGAAGCCATAATACCGAAAGCATATGCATTTTGGCAAAATAAGATAAATTTCATTTTTTAAATAACATATTTGCATTTTCTAGGTCTTCCCTAAAGTCAACCTCCATACAATCAAATTTAGAAATATCAATGGCAGAAACTTTTAACCCATCCTGTGCAATAGCGATTTCAAGACCTCGCTCAAAATAATCGTTATCATCACATTCTTCTAGTCTTTGTATAAAATGATTTATGTCTTTTTGGGCAATGAAGTTTATCCCAACTGCCTCCCCTAAACCGTTTTGCACACTCTTAGAAAGCTCATCTATATACCCATTTTTAAGCGTGTATTTAACTTCTTCTTCTGCCACTTTGCTAGTGTTGACTGCAACAAATGAATTTTCAGAATCTATAAGTGGTTGCAAGACTGAGAGTAGGTTTCCATCAAAAACAACATCGCCATTTAACCATAAAACTGAATCGTTCCTACTTTTCTTAAGTGCCTTAAGTAAACTTTTAGAAGTATTTGTACAATCAAAAAACGGATTGTAAATAAAAAGGAGATTTGGAAATCGCTCCATAATCAAGTTCTTTTTAAAACCTACTACAACGTTAATATCATCAACATTGAATTTGTCTTCTAGATTTTCTATTTGCATTCCCATTATGGTCTTTCCATTACTTAAAGGTGTAAGTGGTTTGGGAAATGGGTTGCCTAGACGAGAACCAATACCTGCTGCAAGAATTACAATTTTCACGATATATTTGTTTTATATTCAAGGTGGTGTTAAAGCGCATTATTTATGCCTTTAAACTATTTGGTAACACTGTAAGTTCAAGCTTTTTTCTTTTGCAAATTAAGAGCGTGAATAAGAGTGGTAACACCTTATTTTTTCAAATGTAAAATTAATTTAAGGATAACTAAAATTTACAAGCGGTTCAAAATACATAATAATGATAAATTGAAATAACTTATTTCTTTTAATATGAAGATTTTTTGGGTGTTTGATTCCATATTTTAAATACAGAATTGTAGTTTAATTAACTGCTTCTTTGAGAAATGGTTTCTAAACTAGGAGATTTTTGTTCTTGTTCTAGCCTTCTTAGTTCTACATATCGCTCCCAATCCCCAAGTGCATTTAGATAACAAACGGTAATTCCCTTTATCCCATCAAAGATTCCCAGTCGAAAAATGTAGTTGTAAAGGAATGTGAAGGTCGGTTTTGCAATTAATAGAATAGGATTGAAACTCTTACCTTTTTGTAATGCTTCTTTGGCTTTCATTCTGCCATATACAAGCATTTTACTTTTATAATTTTTAAAATCTCTGTAGCAATAGTGAGTAAGCTTGTTTTTTAAGATGGCAGAACTACCGTTTATTTCCAAGGTCTCGTGTACTATACGTTTGTCTGAAAATTTCACCTTACTTTTCTGAAATAGTCTATAGTTCTTGTCTGTTTGCCAGCCACTAAATCGTAAATGCTTCTCTTTAAACATGAACTTTCTTCTAAACCAATAAGCCGCATGCTCCTTACTTGAATTTACTGTATGGGTAATTTCCTGTTGAAGCGCTGCTGTTACAATTTCATCTGCATCTACAAAAAGCACCCAGTCATTGGAGGCTTGTGAAAGCGTAAAGGCTTTTTGCGCTGTGTAATTCTTAAATGGATGTTGGATAACTCTAACATTTGGTTGTTGAAGAAGATACTTATAAGTTCCGTCAGTGCTGTAGGAGTCTACCACGATTATTTCATCAGCAAATGCAATCGATTTTAGGCAGTTTTCAATATACCCTATCTCGTTATAAGTAATTACAAGTGCTGTTATTTTAGTACGCTCACGCTCCATGGCAGATGACTGTAGGTTTAAAAATTAGGAGTGTTCTGGTACTAAAACAGAAAAAAAAGTAAAATAGTATACCGATAAAGGTTTATTTTTCCTACAAAATTAAACGGCTACATTGTGCTCGCGTAATGCATCATTAAGTGATGTCTTTTTGTTGGTACTTTCTTTTCTTGTTCCAATGATAAGTGCGCAAGGCACTTGGAACTCTCCGGCTGCAAATTTCTTTGTATAGCTCCCTGGTATAACAACCGAGCGCGCCGGAACCCTACCTTTTAATTCTATAGGTTCAGATTTGGTAACGTCTATTATTTTGGTAGATGCCGTAAGTACTACATTAGCACCTAAAACAGCTTCCTTTTCTACTCGTACTCCTTCCACTACAATACATCTAGAGCCTATAAAAGCATTATCTTCAATAATTACTGGGGATGCTTGTAAAGGTTCCAAAACTCCTCCTATGCCAACACCGCCACTTAGGTGTACATTTTTACCAATTTGAGCGCAGCTGCCAACAGTAGCCCAAGTGTCTACCATAGTGCCTTCGTCTATATATGCACCAATATTCACATAACTTGGCATTAGAATAGTCCCTGGAGAGATGTAGGCACCATGTCTTGCTACAGCATTTGGTACAACACGAATACCTTTTTCTTTGTACCCACGTTTTAAGGGCATTTTGTCATGGTATTCGAAAATACCAGCTTCTAGGGTTTCCATTTTTTGAATTGGAAAATAAAGTACAACTGCCTTCTTTACCCATTCATTTATTTCCCATCCAGATTCAGTAGGTTGGGCACAACGAAGTTTTCCTAAATCAATTAGATTTATAACCTCTCTAATGGTTTCTTGTGTACTAGCCTCTTTTAAAAGTTCTCTATTTTCCCAAGCCTGTTCTATAGTATGTCTTAAATCTGTCATTTTATTCAAAAATTTGCTCAAATATAGGTTGAAGTAAGGTAATTCACTATTGCTAAAACGACATATAACAAATTATCCTGTACTTTTGATAAAATTTAATTTTGGGAAGAATATTAGCATTAGATTTTGGAGAAAAGCGTACAGGGATAGCTGTGACTGATGAGCTACGACTTATCGCCTCTGGTCTTACCACAGTGCCGACAAAAGAAATTATAACTTTTCTAAAACAGTATTTGGAAACTGAAAAAGTTGATGTTTTTGTGGTAGGGGAACCAAAACAAATGAATAACACGCCATCTGAATCTGAACAGTATATTAAACCTTTTTTATTAGAACTTTCTAAACACTTTCCTGATATGTCTGTTGATAGGCAAGATGAGCGTTTTACTTCTAAAATGGCTTTTCAGACAATGCTTGATAGTGGACTAAAAAAGAAAAAACGCAAGGATAAAGGTTTGGTAGACGAAATTAGTGCTACCCTCATTTTACAGGCTTATTTGAATAGAATATAAAATGGACGCACTTATAGATTTTGAAATCCTAATTAAAAGAAAGATACGACAGTATTTTAAATCCTATTATGCGGCAAATGATATTAAGAAGTTAACAAATAATGATTTTGTAATTATTAGCAGAAATTGCTGGGGTGGACAAGTATATCAATATTTACAAAAACCTTATAATACTCCTTTTGTAGGGCTATTTTTATTTGGCCCTTGCTATATGAAATTGTTATCACGTTTTGACGAATATATGCAAGCGGAGCTTAGATTTATAGCTGTTTCTAAATACGAAGAGTCTAAAAATAATTATCCAATTGGGCTTTTAAATGATATAGAGATTCATTTTCAACACTACGAATCAAATGAGGAGGCGACCGAAAAATGGAATAGAAGAAAACAGCGGATGCTCGAGCATACAAACAAGGATAACTACTTCTTTATGGTTTGCGATCGCAGACGTATTGATAACAAGGATTTAACAAATTTTCATGAACTTCCTTTTAAAAATAAGGTTTCCTTTGCACTTTCTATTTTACCAACAAATAAGACTGTTAATCATATCAAATTTTTTAAAAGTAAATACAATAAGAAAAACAGAATTCCCAACGGAAAAAAAAGATTTAAACTTACTTTTTTATATTTTGATGTAGTACACTGGCTTAATAGTGGAGAGATTTTAAGAACACGATTTAAACGTTAAGAATGATATTACCAATTATAGCATACGGAGATACGGTTTTAAGAAAAGTAGCATCCGATATAGATGAAGACTACTCAAAGTTAGAAGAATTAATAGCTAATATGTGGGAGACCATGTATAACGCAAGTGGGGTAGGACTTGCTGCTCCACAAATAGGTTTGCCTATTCGTTTGTTTTTGGTAGATACGTCACCTTTTTCTGATGATGATGAACTAACAGAAGCAGAACAAAAGCAGCTAGAAGGTTTTAAGCAAGTATTTATAAATGCCAATATAGAAGAGGAAACGGGAGAGGCTTGGAGCTTTAATGAAGGTTGTCTAAGTATACCAGATGTTAGGGAAGATGTTAGCAGGCAGGGTACAATCAAAATAACCTTTTTAGATGAAAATTTTAAAAAACATAGTAAAACCTTTGATGGACTACTGGCACGTGTAATACAACACGAATATGACCATATTGAAGGTGTTCTATTTACGGATAAATTATCTTCTTTGAAGAAACGTATTATCAAAGGTAGACTTGCCAACATTTCAAAGGGTAAAATAAATGTAGATTACCGTATGCGTTTTCCAAATCAAAAAAAAGGAAGGTAATACTTCCAAATGTCAATAGAAAAATATAATATTTGTCCATTAAAATTGAAATTTAGCATATGGGATTGCAAAAAATACTATCAGTTGCTGGTAAACCAGGATTGTATAAGCTTATTACACAAACTAGGTCTGGATTCGTTGCCGAGTCATTATTAGATGGTAAAAAAATTAGTGTAGGGTTAAGAAGTAATGTAAGCGTGCTTTCAGAGATTGCTATTTACACCTTAGATGAAGAACTACCTTTAAGAGAGGTATTCCTGAAGATTCAAGTAAAAGAAAAGGGTGGTAAAACTACCGTGAGTCATAAAGATGCTAAAATTAAATTAGAAGAGTATTTTTTTGAAGTACTACCTAACTACGATGAGGATAGGGTATATGCTAGTGATATCAAAAAAATTGTTCAATGGTATAATATGCTAACCGAAAAGGGACTAGCTGATTTTTCAGAAACAAAAGAAGAAGTGACTTCAGAAGAAGAATAGAAGACGATTTCATTAAAAAAGCCTCGATAAATATACATTTATCGAGGCTTTTTTAATGCTTAATTCTAGTTCTATTGATTGTTGTTAATAATCTAATTAAGCAACAATCTAGATACTTTAGTCCTTTTCAATAGTTTCATAACTAAACTTACTTTTTTTCCAATCAATTAAGGGAGAAGGATAATATTTGACATTCATACGGTCTAAAAAAGGAGCCTGATTTGCCAGACGAACCTTGTAATCTTCCCAATCTCTATTTTCAGGAGTGCTCCAACTAAGTTCTGAATATCCAATAACCCTTGGAAAAGCTAGGTACTCGAGTTCTTCTATGGTACTAATGGTTTCTGACCATAATGGAGCTTCAATTCCTAAAATGTTTTCCAAAGGAATACCACCATAGCCTTCAGGTGTCCATATGTATGCGGTATCTACAGGTATATAGGCTGCCCAATGTAGTCCGTGTTTTGAAAGTGTATCATATTGCATATCCAAATATGCTTTTTTGGCAGGTGAAACAATAACTTTCATTCCTTTTTCTACCGCTTTCTTTGCATTTTCTTCACTTGCCCACCATTGAGAAATAGATGTAGAATCAATATCGGCAATAGCAACTTCGTCCCATCCAATCATTCTTTTGTTATACTTCTGGACGATTTTTTCTACTTTATTTACAAAGTAGATATAATCGTTCTTTTTTGTAACATGGCTTTCATCTCCACCAATATGAAAATAAGGTCCAGGTGTAATTTCAGATATTTCTCTAACCACATCATCTATAAATGAGTATACAGTATCTTTTCTAGTATCAAATGTGCTAAAACCAACATGGGTACCTTCGTATAGCTTAGGTGTCTTCCCATTTCCATTTAAAAATGGATAGGAAACCGATGCTGAATTCGTATGGCCTGGCATATCAATTTCTGGAACCACGGTCATAAAACGCTCAGCTGCGTACGTTACAATTTCGGTATAGTCTTTTTGAGTATAGAAGCCACCAGACTCCCCTCCAACTTCAGTACTACCGCCAATCTCTGTTAATTTAGGCCATGATTTTATTTCTATTCTCCACCCTTGGTCATCGGATAAATGTAAATGCAGTACGTTTATTTTATAGTAGGATAATATATCTATATATTTTTTAACGTCTTCAACACTGAAAAAATGTCTCGCAACATCTAACATAGATCCTCTATAGGCAAATGAAGGATTATCAATAATCTTCCCAGATGGCACTGGCCAAATTTTATGTACTGCCAGCGTATCATTACTTGTTTCTGGAACTAATTGGCGCAACGTTTGTATGCCTCGAAACGCACCTTCAGCTGTATTTGCATTAATAATTATGGAATCTTGATTGATGTAGAGTTGATATGCTTCTGTTGACTTAAGCTCCGTGCTATCGGATTGATTAATGTAGATTACGCGTTCAATCTTGTTAAGAGATGTGTCGTTTACGGGAAGCTGTAATGCTGTTTTCTTTTCTAGTTTGTCCGCTAAAAACGTTCCTACAGCTTCAAAGCCTGTGGCATTTTTAGAAGTGTAAATTCCTGTAAATTCATCGAGTGCAAAGGCTGAGTTTGTTGGAATTATTTTTAAGGGTTTCGGTATTAAATTTTCTACTGATAAATCTGTAACCGGCATTGGAATTATTGGTTTGCGCTCTTCGGTACAAGCGAAAAATACAACTGCTAGTGAGAGTAAAAATACTCCTCTTGCTAAAATGTTTTTAATATTCATTCTTATTTATGGTTGGTTAACTAACTCTTTCATGGTTTCATACCAGATGTCATATCCTTTTTGATTCATATGTAATCCGTCTGATATAAAAATGTCTTTTTTTAGCTTTTTATGATTAAGCATTGGATACCAAACATCTACATAAGTTAATTTGGGATTGCTTTTGCTTACTTTTTCCAGCTTTTTATTTAATCTTTTATATCTACCTCTTTGTTTCCATCTACTGATACTTGGTTTTGTTCCTATAAGCACAATTGACGCATTGGGATGAACTGTGTGTATCTTATTTATAATTTCCCATGTTGTGGCTATGATTTCTTTTGGTTTTTTTTTCGCCCATAAGTCATTATCCCCTTCGTAGATAAATACTTTTTTAGGATTGTATTTTAACACTAATGGTTCCAGGTGGTATAATAAATCAATTGCTTGGGAGCCTCCAAAACCTGTATTAAGAATTTGTTCTTTAGGAAACAATTCATTTAAGGTTTTCCACATTCGAATACTGGAACTCCCTGTAAAAATGATACTTTGTTTCGTTGTGTCCCACAGCGTATCATATTTTTTACTTATCGCGTCAACTTCACCAGTAAATCCAACGGGTTGTTGGGCAATACTAAAAAATCCAAATAGGAGGAAAGTATATAAAATTCGTTTCATAGCTGAAGGACAATCCAGATCAAAATAACACTGAATCGTTGTCAAATGAAACCATTTTCGACATACGTTACTTTTAAGCTTATAAAGGGGTGTGATCATTTAGTTGGTTTAACGGTCTTATAGTAGTATGAAGCTCTATTAAAAACGCCAGCTTTAGTTTAATAACTAGTTGTTATATAATGACCAATTTATAAAAATGGGATATTCAATCATCATATAGCCATCCTTGTTTTTTCATTCCAAAATAGTGCCCACCTTTAGTATAGATATGTATTTCGGGTGTTAGTACTGCGTGGGTCGCTTGAGGTACAGATTACTAACATTTTAATAGGTTTATTTGGTGTTTTTTGAACAGGGTAAACGATAATTCACGAATGTACTAGGACAATAGAATTGGATTTATTTTCATCTTTTAACTCAAGGATATGTAGAGTAAAGCCGCTAATATTGCTCCTAATATTGGCCCTATAATTGGTATCCAAGCATAACTCCAATCACTTGTTCCTTTATTTTTTATAGGAAGAATAGCATGCAGCAGGCGCGGTCCAAAATCTCTTGCCGGGTTAATTGCATAGCCAGTAGCACCTCCTAAACCAAATCCAATACCTACTACGAGTAAGGCTACCGGGAGAGCGTTCAATGCACCCAATGAAATAGCTTCTTCTCCAAAACTACCTCCAGCAATAAAAAAGATTGCAAAAACAAGTACAAAGGTTCCAATAGTTTCTGATATCAGATTCCAAATTGGGTTTCTAATTGCTGGTCCAGTAGAAAATGTGGCTAGAATGGCTGCGGTGTCTTCCGTTTGATCGTACTGTTTTTTATAATTTAACCAAACCAAAACATTACCCATCATAGCTCCTAAAATTTGTGCTACAATATAACCAGGAACTAGTGACCACGAGAATTTTCCTGCGGTTGCCAATCCAATGGTGACTGCAGGATTAAGGTGAGCTCCACTACTATCTGCAGATATAAAAACACCAATAAATACTGCAATTCCCCAAGCTAGTGAGATACCAACCCAACCTAAATCTGAACCTTTGGTTCCTTTGAGAACTAAATTTGCAACTACGCCATTTCCTATTAGGATAAGCATAGCAGTTCCTATAAATTCGAAAATATAAACTGTCATCGTGGTTATTTTTAGATGTTCAAGATAAATAAAAATTGAAGAGTAGTGAATCTATGCTTTTTTACTAGTTGAAATTTTACATCTTATTTGAGGTCAAGAATCTTGTCTTGTTGGATGCTTTTATTTGTCTGTGGTAATTATGATTTGTTAGTAGATGGTTTAGTTGTAGTTGTTTTATAATATTCCGTAATTTTAAACACTTATAAAAAATGATTATGACATATTTTAAATCAATTCTTTCTTTTTTAATTTTATCAGTTTTATTCATTTCCTGTTCATCGGATGATAGTAGTGATTCTTCAGATGAAATTTCTCCTGTTGTTGGGATTTGGAGCCTAACAGAGCTAAATATAAATATAGCTCAAGACCCAAATGAAGATGGTACTGCTTCTACCAACATGGTGGATGAGCTTCCATGTATTACTGGAGTTATCAATATTAATGCTAGTGGTACTTGGACAGCAACTATTACAGTCGTTAATATAACACCTGTTACTGGTGATTTTTATGTAGTTAGATGTTCGGAAACTATTTCATATTCTGGTAATTATATCTTTACAAATAATCAATTAAACCTGAATGATAGTAGTTTTTCTGCTTTCAGTTTAAGTGGAACAACCCTCACAGAAAATTTAGGAGATAACCTGCCAGGTGTTCTTAATTATAAATATGAGAAACAGTAGTTTACTTTGATAGGAATGGTATGCTATATACCTATTATAAATATAAGCTAGTTTTGTAATTACTAACCATAGGTACCTTTATTTTATCAAAACCACCAAAATGCATTCAAGAGAGGAACAGTTAAAGGCGGTTGACCGTCTGTTGACTATAATGGAGGAGCTTAGAGCACAATGTCCATGGGATAAAAAGCAAACCCTGCAAAGTTTAAGACA
>CALHVP010000094.1 GCA_938038975.1 uncultured Maribacter sp.
AATTCTTGGGAAACTACCTGCTGAAACCTTTGGCGGTTATGAGTTCGGATACGAATTGCTACCATTAAATGGCTTATTGACTTTTATTGGGTTATGGTTGATACGGAAAAAATAGAAAATCTACCTTTTTCCATTTGATAAATAGTCGCTCTCCTAAGTAAACAAATATTTCGTTTAGCGTTCTAGAACTACAATTATATAATAGAAGTTCTAGAATCTTTAAGACTATAATAACCTCAACTATATTTTATTCCAACTCCCTTCCTGGAGTATAAGGCGCCCCAGCAGCTTGTAATTTTGCTTCATACTGCATTAGCTCATCAAAATAAGCTTTTACATCTATTTTAAACGTTCTAAAATCTGTCTCTGCTATTGCTATGTTGTCTCTTTGGGTTTTAGTTGGCATTTGACGCGTTCCCCAATGACCATATGCCACAGAACCAGCTCTTGACATTATTGAAGGGGTAGTTGCTTCATTGAATTCATTCTTCAGACGATTTCCATACAGCCGCTCCCTGAGATTGTTTAATTTAGTATTTAGTGTTTGTAACCCAGAAAAGAACTGCTCAGTTGCTTGTGGCGTTTCTATCAAGGCGGCTTTCATATAACGTAATCGATTGTTAGCCTCACCTAATTTTGAACTTACACCATACATGTTTTTTAAAAGCAAATTAGTATGCTGTTGAAATTTTGCCACCTCGGCAAAATCAATAGTAGCTGAATTATTTGGTGTTGGTTTTAAATTAAACCCTTGTGGTAAGCCTAATTCCTTTAATCCATCTGTCGTAAGCATGTGTAATTGAACGCTATAACTGCCAGGTGCCGCAAGTGGTCCTTCTGCTTCGCCAGCCCATGGTGGCACAAAATCTGGCTGACTCAAATCAATTGGATCTGGAGGAGATAATTTCAAATCCCAATTTACTCTATGTAATCCTTTTGCTGCTTTACCCTTAATCCATCTTATAGGTGTCTTATTTGAGTCGCGAACCAACAGGAGTACTTGAGGCTTCTCTTGATTTGATTCTTTTTCTAGCTTCTCCCATCCTGGAAAAGGGGTACTCACATTGTTTTCCCTTGCTTTCTTTTCAGCAGTTTGTCGGGTATCTTTTAAAGTTTCTGGAATCGCATCTAAATAATAAGAGAAAACAGCACCAAAAGGCGGATTTTCAGTCACGAAACTGGTACTACCCTGCCCTGGCATACCTTTCGCTTGCATAGGTACACTTGGCACATACCACCAGGCATCACGAACAGGAAACAACGTTGATGCTTTGTTTTTAACCACTTTCCCTAAAGTTCGCAATGGCGTATAATCATCAAGAATATAAAACCCTCTACCAAAAGTAGCACCTACCAAATCGTTATCTCTTGAGTGTAATTCGATATCACGAAAGGAAATCGTTGGTGCTCCTGCACTTAATTTGAGCCAGTTAACTCCTTTATTATAAGAGAAATAAATACCATATTCTGTTCCAATAAACAATAGATTTTCATCTACAGCATCCTGTTTTACCACCCACACTATTGTTCCAGCAGGTAAATCTCCAGCAATAGATTTCCATGAACGACCACGGTCTTGACTCATAAAAACATAGGGAGTGTAATTGCCAAATTTATGAGCATCAGCAACAGCAAAAACAGTATTTTCATTATGGTTTGATGCCTCTACATCATTAATAAAAGACCGTGTTGGTACTTTAGGAAGTACAGCGCTTTTTCTCCAGTTTTGCCCACCATCTTCACTTACCTGAACTAATCCATCATCAGATGCAGTATACAAAAGCCCTTCCACTAATGGTGATTCTGAAATACCAGTTAAAGTAGCATACTTAGACATAGCACCAGTATCATATAGGGCCTCTATGCTCCATACTCGGTCTATAGTCTCCAGTTCATACCTATTTGTATTAGTAGTTAAGTCTTTGCTAATTGCAGTCCATGAATTTCCTTGATCCTCACTACGCCAAAGCCTTTGAGAACCAAAATACAAGCGCTTATGATTATGTGGACTAATAAGTAACGGACTATCCCAGTTCCATCGTTCAGGTGCGTCTCCAGGAGATGGCTGTGGTTGAATATTTAATACTTCTTCCGTAGTTCTATCTAAGCGATGTAATAGCCCTTGCTGAATTTCCATATAAGCAATATTGGAGTCTTCGGGATCAAAAACAGATTCATACCCATCTGCACCCAACGGCACATACCAGTCTTGATTCCTAACCCCCTCTGTATTCATGGTTCTTGAAGGTCCTATTAACGTACCTAAATCTTGTGCACCACCTACAATGTTATAAAAAGGCGTTGCATTATCTAATCCTAATTTATAGAATTGTGAAATAGGTAAGTTTGTAAAATGTCTCCATGTAGTCCCTTCATCAAAAGATTCGTAGAGTCCACCATCTGTTCCTGAAATTAAATGCTTTCCATTATTAGGGTCTATCCATAAGGCATGGTTATCACTATGTTTTTCTCGGCCAGTTCCTAGGTAATTAAATGTCTTACCACCATCTCTAGAAACGTGATAAAACACATCCATTTGATAGATAAGATCTGGGTTTGTATTGGAAACTTCAATCTCTTGATAGTAATGTGGTCCAGTTCCACCAGAAATGTAACTATTTCGTTTTTCCCAACTTTCACCTTTGTCTAATGATTTATAAAAACCTTTTTCCTCGTCATTAGCCTCAATAGTAGCATATACTAGATTCGGAGCTGCTGGCGTAACTGCTAAACCAATTTTACCCACATCTCCTTTAGGTAGTCCTTTAGTAACCTGCTTCCATGTTACCCCATTATCTATAGATTTATAGATTCCAGATTTAGGGCCACCTGCTAACAAAGACCATGTTTGTCTACGTCTTTGATATGCTGCAGCGTAAAGCACATCTGGATTGGACGGGTCAAATTCTACATCGGTGACGCCTGTATTTTCATCAATCTGTAATGTTAAGTTCCAAGTTTTACCACCATCAACACTTCTATAAAGACCACGTTCTCCTCCAGAGGACCATAGTGGGCCTTCCGCCGCTACTAAAACAACATCACTATTTCTTGGGTCTACTAAGATTTTGCCAATATGTTCTGATTTTTTCAGACCCATAGACTCCCATGAAGCTCCGCCATTAGTACTTTTATAAACCCCATCTCCCCATGCTACATGACGTCCGCTTACATTCTCACCAGTACCTACCCAAACAGTTTGAGGATTATTAGAATCTACAGTAATGGTACCAATAGAATACGAAGCTTCATTATCAAAAACAGGTTTCCATGTAATTCCACTATTACTGGTTTTCCAGACACCCCCTGAACCTACAGCTATGTACCAAGTACTAAAATCGCTTTTATCAATAGCTATATCGGCAATCCTACCACCCATTAACGCAGGTCCGATACCACGGAGTTCCATTCCTGATATTGCATCTTTAACTTCATCTACCGTGGTAGTTTGAGAAAAAGTGACACCTACACTAAAAAGTGTAAAAAATACTAGGGTTAAGACTGCTTGGAATTGTTTATTGAACGTACTCATATCTCCGAATTTATGTTTTAAGAAATCTTATCTACTAGCACCTCTACAATACCCTAATTTAATAAATGTTATGGTTAGGTTAACGAACTCACAAGACATTTTCAAAACTAATATTGTCCTGTACCCAGTAATACGAGCGTACAAGCCACTTCTACTTCTATTCCGTTTTCCTTTAAAATTTGATATAATTCGGGATTTTCCGTTCCAGGATTAAAAAGTACACGTTTAGGATTTAAAGCTAGAATAGATTGATAATATTCTTGTTGTCTGATAGGATTTATATAAAGCGTTATAGTGTGGATATCTTGGAACCCGTCTAAAGAGGTACTAATCTCTACTCCTTTAACAGTTCCATTTCTTAGACCAAATGCTTGTGTTGTGATTCCTTTATCAACAAGTCTATGTATTGCTATGTTACTGTAACGGTTTGGTTTTAAGGATACTCCAAAAACTAATGTGTTTTTCATATGTTACTAGGTTGTTAAACTTTGGTTTATGCTGTAACTATTCAATAAAAAATTCGTCTCTTAGTAGCCGATTAGTATTAAAATTCAATAAAATATAGAATACAAGATATTAAAGAGTGTTGATAACGCTATATATTTATAGTTAATGGTTAGTGTTTAGTATAGCCTATCAGCGTAGAAACCCAAGCAATTGCTTGGGTTTCGTTTTTAAATTACTTTCCTAAACTTAGTTAACCATACGTTAAATGACAGTTTTAGCGTAACAAATTAAATCTTAATTAGTCTATTCTTATAAGGTTGATATTGTTTTTGCAAGAGAATTGGTTGGTTTTCTCTCAAAAGCTATCAATGTAAAAAAACCCCTGGCAACACCAGGGGTTTTTAAATTACCATTTTATTATAGCACTACCCCATGTAAATCCACTACCAAAGGCAGCCAATACTACCAAATCACCCGAATTTACTTTACCGGACTCCCAAGCCTCTGTTAAGGCAATAGGAATGGAAGCAGCAGTAGTATTACCGTACTTCATTATATTATTAAAAACTTGACTATCTTCCAAACCGAACTTTCTCTGTATAAACTGCGATATTCTCAAGTTGGCCTGGTGAGGTACCAAAAGGTTAATGTCATCTGGAGTAAGTTCATTTTGATTTAACCCTTCCATAATAACTTCACTAAAACGCACTACAGCGTTTTTAAATACAAACTGACCATTCATATAAGGAAAATAGGATTCATCATTTGGATCATTATCTTCCATGATATCTGTTACCCATCTTTTACCCATACCTGGCGCAATTAAAGAAAGTTCTTCTGCATGCTGACCTTCTGAATGTAAATGAGTAGATAAAATGCCTTTTGTGGTATCCTCTTCTCTGCTCAAAATAGCAGCACCTGCTCCATCTCCGAAAATAACTGAAACACCTCTTCCTCTAGTAGACATATCTAGACCATGAGAGTGAAGTTCAGAACCAATTACTAGAACGTTTTTATACATCCCACTCTTAATGTACTGATCCGCAACTGATATACCGTAAATAAAACCTGAACATTGATTACGAACATCCAAGGCCCCTACGGTTTTAATACCTAAATCTCTTTGTACAAGAACACCTGGGCCAGGGAAATAGTAATCTGGACTTAAGGTGGCAAAAACAATAAAATCAATATCGTCTTTATCTATACCCGCACGTTCTATTGCTATTTTTGCAGCCTTTACACCCATAGTAGTGGTGGTATCACCATCACCTTTAACTACGTGTCTTCTTTCTTTAATACCCGTGCGTTCTTGAATCCAAGCGTCGTTGGTTTCCATTAGTTTTGACAAATCGTCATTACTAACTACATTGTCTGGAACATAATATCCTAAACCTGTTATTTTTGAATTGTACATCTGAATTGTTTTTTGACTACATGATTTGAAACCAACTAGTACCGCAATATAAACAAGATATCTTAACCTAGACTAATTTTATACATCTCGTCACTAGGAATCTAGGTAGCTTCGAAAGCTATTAACCTGCACCTCTGCTTTTAAATCATGAAGTAAATTATATAAACCAAAGAATGTCCTATTCATATATAAAAAATGTTTAGACCCTCTATTTCCATTCATTTTACGAATTTCTTTGTCTGAAGAAAAACGTTCTCCCAGATCTGCTATTTTTAACCAGAATTCTGAATTCCCAAAATCAAAAGTTTCCTCATGAAACGGAGAAGTAAATAAACTTAACATTTCATGAAACAATCCTTTAAAAAATTTAATTTCAGAAGGACTATCCGATGGTATTAGAATTTCTAAATCATATAAGGTTTGGGTAAATGCCTTGTCATTAGAAATATTGTCTGGTTTTGCCAACTCAAAATATGGCACATAAAAGGAATCGGGAACTTCTTTAATACAACCAAAATCTATAGCTATAAGTTCCTCTTCTTCATTAATTAAGAAATTACCTGGATGCGGATCTGCATGTACTTTTCGTAATCCATGTATTTGAAACATGTAAAAATCCCAAAGGGTTTGACCTAATTTATCCCCCAGCTCTTTCGAAAAATTTGTTTTGGCAAATTCTCCTATATGTTGCCCTGTCATCCAGTCCATCGTAATGATTTTTTCACTAGATAATTCAGGATAATATTCTGGAAATCGCAAGTTTTCTATTTTGTCACAGGCTCTAGTAATCTCTTGACTTTGCTCTATTTCCAATAAATAATTGGTTTCTTCAACCAATTTATCCTCCACTTCCTTAAAATATTTATCAGAATCTTTACCCTTGATATTAAACATTCTTAAGGCTATAGGCTTAACTAAAGCTAAATCACTGCTTATACTTTGTGCTACTCCAGGGTACTGAATTTTTACTGCCAAGTCCTTGCCATTTTTAGTAGCCTTGTGAACTTGACCTATGCTAGCAGCATTAATTGAGTCTTTAGCAAACGTGTCGTACACTTCTTCTGGGTACTTTCCCAAATATTTTTTAAATGTCTTTCGAACCAAAGGGGCTGACAACGGTGGAACGGAAAATTGAGATAATGAAAATTTTTCTACGTAAGCATTTGGCAGTAAATTCTTCTCCATGCTTAACATCTGAGCTACCTTCAACGCACTACCTTTAAGGCTTTTTAGTCCATCATAGATGTCAGTAGCATTATCCTCGTTCAATTCCTCTTTAGTAGTATCAGAATTCACTAGTTTCTTTCCGTAATATTTGGCATAGTTACCACCAATTTTTACTCCGGTTTTCACCAGCTTGCTAGCTCTTTCAATTTTTCCAGTAGGTATTCTATCTAATGTTTTCAATAGATTTTGGCTTCAAGGGTTAGGCAAATGATTCTTTATAAAGGAACTTTCCAAAATCCAAGATATTCTCTAGCGGTGTATTATCAAACACATCAAAAATCGTATTCACAGATTTTTCAATAGCCATGTCAGTCTTTTCAAAACGTGCGGAATCATCTTTCATCCAAAAACGTAGAATAAACATATATTGCAACCATGCTCCTTCCGAGAATAGTTGAGGGCTGTGTTTTGTAATTCTTGAATTCTTTTCTGCATTACCATCTTCAATCAGGTCTTTTGCAAAATGCTTAATATCTTTTCTAAGCTCTTTTAATTGCTCCAGATTTTTCATGGGATTTTTTTCCTGCTCTAGAACAAAGAGCACGTAACTGCGATTTAAAGTCAGTATTTCAAAGAAAGTAAAAAAGAAGGTTAGCATTTTATCCTTATTACTAAAATCATCAAACTCTTCATTTTTCTCCATCACATGCATGGTATTTGTGAAAAATTGCTTCCAAATACCTTTTTGTAAGGAAGCTAGAGAACCATAGAATAAGTAGAAGTCTTCTTCTTTTATCTCTGCAACTTTACAAAACTTATATATAGATTTTGGAATCATTTCGTGTTCCAAAACATAGTCCATGTATTTGGCTATTAGTGATTCTATCGTTATTTTTTTTGTTTTTGTAGCCATAGCTATTTTTCTTTTGTATGAAGTTACAATTACTCTGTCGCCTGTAAAAAAGTTTAGGTTTTATTTAGCAAAAACGTGCTCCCCGGGGGCGGAAAGCACGTCTTAAACAACCTAACCAATAAATAATCAACACGTGATTATAGCCTTAGAAACTTTTTCATAGCAATTTCTCTCTCTAATCACAATTCAAAGATACAAAATGTTTAACCTTTATTAAAATAAATTAAACATAAAATATGTTAAACTTTTCCTTACTATTATATGTCAGTTTGTCACAATTAGCCCTTGTGGTATTTTTTTTGACTACATAAAATGTAAATAATAAACAAATACATATTATATGGCTACAGGTAAAATAAATGTTTCGGTAGACAACATATTTCCGCTTATTAAGAAATTCTTGTACAGCGATCATGAGATTTTTCTAAGAGAACTAATTTCTAATGGTACGGATGCCACATTAAAATTAAAACACCTTACCTCTATTGGTGAGGCTAATGTAGAGTATGGCAGTCCAATTATAGAAGTAAAGGCTGATAAGGAAGGCAAAAAACTTCACATCATTGACCAAGGATTGGGAATGACGGAAGAAGAAGTCAAAAAGTATATTAATGAAGTTGCTTTTTCTGGCGCAGAAGAATTTCTAAATAAATATGAAGATTCTGCAAAAGATTCTGGTATTATAGGCCATTTTGGTCTAGGTTTTTATTCTGCATTTATGGTTGCAGAAAAGGTTGAAATTATTACAAAGAGTTTCAAAGATGAGCCAGCAGTGCATTGGTCTTGTGATGGCTCGCCAAACTTCACCCTTAAAAAATCTAAAAAAGAATCTAGAGGAACGGAGATTGTTTTACACATTGCAGAGGATTCTTTAGAGTTCTTGGAAGACAGCAGAATAAAAGAATTACTAGGTAAGTATAATAAGTTTATGCCTATTCCTATAAAGTTTGGAACAAAAACGGAAACTTTAGAAAAACCAGAAGGTGCTAAGGAAGAAGATCCAGCTCCAACCCAGGAGGTAGACAATTTTATCAATAATCCAAATCCAGCGTGGACAAAACAACCAGCTGATTTAAAGGACGAGGACTACAAGAGTTTCTACAGAGAAATGTATCCAATGCAGTTCGAAGAGCCGCTATTTCATATTCACCTAAACGTAGATTATCCTTTTAATCTTACTGGAATATTATATTTTCCAAAGCTGTCTAACGACTTAAGCGCACAGAAAGATCGCATTCAATTATATCAGAATCAGGTATTTGTAACGGACAACGTAGAAGGGATTGTACCAGAATTTTTGACAATGCTTCGTGGTGTCATAGATTCTCCAGATATTCCATTGAACGTATCACGTTCTTATTTACAGGCAGATGGAGCTGTGAAGAAAATATCTTCTTACATCACAAGAAAAGTAGCAGACAAGCTTAGTTCACTATTTAAAAATAGCCGTGAAGATTTTGAAGCTAAATGGAACGATATTAAAATAGTTATTGAATACGGAATGCTTTCTGAGGATAAATTCTTTGAAAAAGCAGATAAATTCGCTTTATACCCAACGGTAGATGGTGCATTTTTCACTTTTGAAGAATTACAAGAAAAAATTAAGGTAAACCAAACGGATAAAGATGATAAGCTAGTAGTGCTTTATACTTCTGACAAAGAAGCACAGCATAGCTACATAGAAACTGCCAAAGCTAAAGGCTATGAAGTTTTATTAATGGACTCTCCTATCATTGGCCATTTAATGCAGAAATTAGAAACGTCTAAAGAGAAAGTATCTTTTGCTCGTGTTGATGCAGACCATATTGATAAATTGATACAGAAGGAAGACACGCAAATTTCTAAATTATCAGATGAAGAAAAGGAAACGTTAAAAGCTGAATTGGAAAAGGTATTTGGTGAAAAAAGTAGTTACACTGTGCAATTAGAAGCTATGGAAAGTGATGCATTACCATTCACTATAACCGAACCAGAGTTTATGCGTCGTATGAAAGAAATGCAACAAACTGGTGGCGGTGGCGGCATGTTTGGTATGGGTAACATGCCAGAGATGTATAACATTGTAGTAAATACCAATCATGAATTGGTTGGAGAAATCTTAAACACCAAAACGGCAAAGAAAAAAGAACGCCTGATCAACCAATCTTTAGATTTAGCTAAATTATCTAAAGGTTTATTAAAAGGCGCTGCAATGACAGAGTTTATAAAACGAAGTTACGAGATGGTGAAATAGTCTTTAGAAGTGAGACGCTAGATCTAAGACTTTAGAACTGATGGCAAGAACGTGCTGGTTCAAAGAAGCATAGTTATCCCATTTCATTTATCTTGACTCTTGATTTTAACATATGAAAAGCCGCCTTGACTTATACGAGGCGGCTTTTTTATATGCCAAAGTCAGCTTAATTAAACTTTTTCGCCTATTTTTCTACTATAAACTAACCAACCAATCCATGCAAGACAAAAAAAAGAGTCTCAGTTACGAGGAAATTCTAGATGAACTCCAAGTACAAAGTTGGCAATTAGAACTTGTAATTTCTGGTTTTGCGATTTTTGGATTATT
>CALHVP010000095.1 GCA_938038975.1 uncultured Maribacter sp.
TCTACAAAGAAAGCACGGGTATTCTCCTGAACAGCAGCTGCAAATTTTTCAGGCTCTGATGCATCTACAAAAGTGGTAGTAATACCTAACCTAGGTAAGGTAACATTTAACAAATTAAAAGTGCCACCATACAAACTACTAGAGGCTACTATATGGTCTCCCGCTCTTAAAAGCGTTAACAAACCTGTAGAAATTGCCGCGGTTCCCGATGCAAAAACAACAGCTCCTACGCCACCCTCGACAGCTGCCAAACGGTCTTGTAAAATCTGATTTGTAGGATTATTTAAGCGTGTGTAAATAAAACCAAGTTCTCCAAGAGAAAATAATTTTGCAGCATGATCCGTGTCATTAAAAACATAAGAAGATGTTTGGTAAATAGGCACAGCCCTAGTTCCTCCAGTTAACTTAGGATCGTGACCTGCGTGTAATGCGTTTGTTGCTAATTTTTGTGTACTCATGATTTTGTTTTTAAATAGTTAAAAAAATATTTAAAAGCCAAACCCTAAACAGCCGACGTTGCGATTAGGTAAAATCAAAAAGTTATAAGAAAGTGAAAATATTGCCAGAGGCAATTTGTTTTTCGTTATCTATACTTTATATTTCTGATATAACAGAAGCTGTAATAAATCTCAGCTAAAAGATAGAATTTAGCACCTTCTTAGATTCTGATATGCATCAGAACGAGCTAAGGGTTGCTAAGGCTTCAAAGGGTCTAATCCCTCCACCTTTCTTGATAACTATTCAATACGTGTTTGAACTTTGTATAGGACAAATTAAAGGGAGAAACTTTTAATAACCTAATGTTTTTTAAAAATTTCACAAATCCTAGTGATTTAGTGGAGTAAAATAGGTTTATCCATTTTTATAGCGCCCTTTAGGCTTTTATTAGGAATGGAAAATTAATCCCCAAAGGTGTTTTAGCAAAAATTAGACTTGAAATGTATTAGAAAAGCAGATCAGGGTTTAGTCCTAATATAGCTATCCTTGCCATCTGTGAGCCATTCTAACGTAAGCCTAGTAAACACATTTTCTTGATAATTATCCTTTTCAAAAAATATACCAATAGTACCATCTTCTAAAATACTCATAGAAGAGTATGCAGCACTTTCTAAGTAAATGGTTTTCCCCTCTGACCACGTCTCCCCTTCGTCATAGCTTATCCTTAAGGTTAGATTTATACGGTCATTTTTCGCTGTTGCATTGGAAAATAGAAGTCTATTTTTATCATCTCCATCTTTGATAGCAGTATATCTAATTATACTTGCGTTACATCCTGGATCAATTAGTGTTTCGTCTGGTTTAGAATCCCATGATTTTCCTTTATCCGTTGACGTATGTACATACCTAGCACCTAATTTATTTACACGACTATTAATCATCCATGTACCATCTGCTAGTTCAACTATTTTAGATTCATCTGCAGGTGTTATCGGCACATCTATAACATACCAGCTATCTCCATGGTCATTACTCCCAAAAAGATGCAATCCATTATTCAAATTCACAATGGTATGTAAAAGCATCCCATTACTTGTTTGAATTCCTCTCCCAGCGGTAATGAACTTAAAATCTTTATGCCATTCGGGTTTAGAAATCTGATCGGTGATATCCTTTGGAAGACTCCATGTTTTTCCATTATCAGAGCTCTCCGTTACCCTAAAATAGTATACCTCTTTTTCGATATCCAAATCCATGTAATTATAGAATAAGAAAATTACACCAGTTGTTACGTCAACTATCATTGAAGGGTCTGAGGCTGACCTACCGTCTGGGTAGTTTACTACAGTTTCAATAGTAGACCAAGTAACTCCATTATCAGCACTACGACGCAGCACAATATTTATATCTCTATTACTCCTTAAATCTGCACATGAAGGTACTCTTTCATCTATGGCAGCAATTAAATCCCCGTTAGGTGCAGTAACCATTGCAGGAATTCTATAACAAGAGATATCATCTTGATGTCTTGCATCAAATAGGTGAACAAACTCTAGTGTTTCACCTTTCGTCTGTATACTATCCGATTGTGCTTGTACCACAAACGCAAGACATAAAAAAATACAGATAAACGTTACTTTCATTTTTTATTTTTCTTTCACTAGTCGTCTAACTGCAACCCACTGCTTGAGCATATCTCTAGCATCTTGAGCTGGGTAACCAAGAACAGTTTTTCCAGCTGCAACATCATTCATAACACCAGAACCCGCACCAACGGTAGCACCAGAATTAATAGTCGTATGATCCTTAATAGAGGCACTGCCGCCAATCATTACACCATCTCCTAATGTAACAGAACCAGCAAGTCCACTATGTCCAGCCATAATACAAGAACGTCCCATGATGCTGTTATGCGCTATCTGTACTAGGTTATCAATCTTACAACCATCCCCAACAATAGTTGAGCTGAATTTAGCTCTATCCACACATGAATTGGCTCCAATTTCAACGTAATGCCCTATGATTACGTTACCTATTTGGGGTATCTTAACCAGTCCTCTACCATCTTCACTTGGCCTATATCCAAACCCATCTGCTCCAATACTTACATTGGTGTGAAAGATACAATGACTACCTATAACACAGCGCTCACGTATAACAGTTCCAGACCAAACAATAGTGTGATCACCAATGATAGTTTCATCAAACACACATACGTTTGGGTATAAAATTACTCCGTCACCCAACGCTACATCTTTTCCAACATAACAGTTAGCACCAATCTTACAACCATTACCAATTTTTGCAGTGTCATGAATGACCGCTGTAGGGTGCACATCTGTATCAAAAACAGGGGGTGCAGGATTAAACAGTTCTAGTATTTGACCCATAGCCAAATCTACATTTTTAACTTTAATAAAAGCACGGTTCTCACCTGGATCAACATCTATAGTAGTTCCTACCAGTGCAACTGATGCTTTTGAATCTTTCCAAAATTTAAGATACTTACTACTTCCAATAAATGTAATTTGAGTGGCATCCGCTTTTCTTATTTCCTCTGCCCCTTGTATGTTATGGGTGGTATTACCTATTAATTCTCCTTTTAAAATAGTATTAATTTTACTTAGGGTGTAGGGGGTCATTTATGAATATTTAGTGGTTTATAAAACTTTGGTTTGGTTCTTATTAATAGGGGTTGTGGTTACTGCAATTTATATTCAATTTCTTTCAAAAGGAAAAATTAACCGCTTATTATTTGAACACCAATATAATCCACTAATTTAAATAACTATTATCGTTTGAATATCAAGTAGTTACTATGCTATTAGCATGGTATAATAAAGAACGTACATTAAAAATTAAAGTACTAATAGTTACAAACGCTAACAAATCTCTAGCTTTTGTCTTTCATAGTAGCATCCTATATATTTAATCGTATCATTAATTATATCAAATGAATTCTACTTTTACGATTTACTAATTTATCTTTGGAATCTTAAAATAAAATTATGGCTTCTGGATTTTTTGCAATTTTAGATGATGTAGCAGCGCTTTTGGATGATGTTGCCGGAATGACCAAGATAGCAACCCAAAAGACTGCCGGTATTCTTGGAGATGACCTAGCCGTAAATGCTGAAAAGGCATCAGGTTTTGTTTCTAAACGCGAGTTACCTGTTCTTTGGGCTATCAGTAAAGGCTCTCTTCTAAACAAAATCATTATACTACCTATTGCATTTCTATTAAGTGCGTTTTCACCTTGGGCTGTGACGGTAGTGCTTGTTTTAGGTGGATTATATTTAGCGTTTGAGGGTGCAGAAAAAATATACGAGTTCTTTGTTCCCCATGAAAAAGCTCATATCCCATCTGAAATGGAAGCTCCCAGTGAAAGTGATATCCTAGCCATGGAAAAAACAAAGATTAAGTCGGCTATTGTGACAGATTTTATTTTATCCATAGAAATTGTAATCATTGCTTTAGGTACAGTTTTAAACGAACCGCTATCTACGCAAATAGTTGTAGTATCTATTGTTGCCTTAATAGCTACTGTAGGTGTCTACGGGATTGTAGCACTCATTGTTCGTATGGATGAATTTGGTCTTAGCCTTATAAATTTTAACGAACGTGATAATAGTATTTCTGATATAATTGGTCGGTTTTTTGTTAACGCATTACCTATGGTTATCAAGTCACTATCAGTTATAGGAACCATTGCTTTACTCCTAGTCTCAGGAGGTATATTTGCTCACAACTTAGATTTTCTTCACGGTATTTTCCCAGCTGTTCCTGCTATTATAGTTGAATTTATTGTTGGGTTGATTGCTGGAATTATTATGCTTGTAGTATACAAGGGGGTTAAAATGCTATTCAACAAAAAGTAATTATTTTAGAAACCCAATTTGACTATTGATTCAACTCTTTTAAGATGTGTTCTAAAACTTCCTAATTGGCTTGCACTAGCTTCTTACTTATTTCTATCATCGGTTTCTAAGATTGCATATTCAAAGTTATCGGACCAACCAGATTTAAGAGGTAGCACTTGTCTTTTCCTGCCCTCTCTAGTCATTCCAACTTTTTCTAAAATCTTTATAGACCCTATATTATCTATTGCGCACCCTGCTTCTATTCTATGCAATTTCACCTGGTCAAATCCAAAATTAAGGATAGTTTTTAGCGCTTCAGTACCATATCCTTTTCCCCAATAATCTGAATGTAACTTGTACCAAACTTCCCCATTTCTAAATTTTTCACTACCAATTCTCAAAGCAATTAATCCAATAAATTTTTTTCCTTCGGTTTGTTCGATTGCGCATACCAAATGTTTAGATGCTACCTCTTTATTTCCAGCGCACCAGACTTCTATAATTGACTTCGTTTCTTGTATGCTTTCTGGAATACCTAAGGTGTTAAATTTATCAGTTTCTGGTAGGGAATGAAGCGCATGGATAGCATCCAAATCAGACATTTCTATAAAACGTATGGACAATCGGTCACTATTCAGTTCAATTTCAGTCATTTTTATAAATATCGGTTATCGTCCTTGTATTAAAACTGTTAGTTTTTAAACTACTTTTTAGTGTAATCAATTCCTAAATCATTTGTCCTAACTGTTTTCAACTTATCAATAAGTCTTTGCTGAAATTCAGTAACAATTTCCGAATATTCAGGAGTATAGGCTAAGTTGGTAAATTGCTCGGGGTCATTTTCCATATCAAAGAGCTCCATACCAGCCTCCCCATCCTCATCGTATTGGATATACGCCCATTTAGTAGTTCTAAGCAAAAAGGTTTTCCCGCCTTGCGAAACACTAAAAGCCATATCCCGTACTTCATGTTTAGGATTATCTAGAGTTTCCACTAAACTTTCCCCTTGGAGGTGTTCAGAATACTTTAATCCAGCTAATTCTGCTACAGTTGGATACAAATCGATAAGTTCTACTAGCGAATTACATACGGCTGGTTTCTTCCCTGGAACTTTAATTATAAGTGGTATCCTTGCCGACTCCTCATGTAGACTCACCTTCATCCAAAAATCATGTTCACCTAGATGAAATCCGTGATCAGATGCAAATATTACAATAGTATTATCCTCAAGGCCTTCTTCTTTCAGCGTTTTTAGCACCTTACCCACTTGGGCATCCATAAAGGAGACAGATGCATAATACGCAGCCACAGCCTTTTGTTGTTGTTCTATACTCATTTGCCCATTTACGCTGGTCACATAATTAATTCCTCTTTCTGGAATGTCATCCCAATCGTTTTTAACTTTTTTAGGAAGTATAATATCCTCTGATGGATACGCATCATAATATGATTTTGGCGCAACAAAAGGTACGTGAGGTCGCACCATTCCAACGGCAAGAAAAAACTTTTCGTTTTTATGCTTTCTTATGAGCTCGCTGGCTTTCTGGGCTGTCTGCCCATCTGCATGTACTAAATCATTACCATCAGCCTTTACAATAGTCATCACATTACCTCCTTTTCGTTCTATCGTACCGTCTGGGTTACCCTGAACCAGCTCCGCCTCGCCTTTTGTTTGCCATTCTGGTGCCTTACTATTATATTTTTCATCCCATGATGCTGGGTCATCTGTTCCATCGCTTCCCTTTTCAATATCAATGGGAATTCCCATGTGATAAATTTTACTCACTCTAGCAGTAAAATATCCGTTCTCTTTAAAAAGTTGTGACCATGTCTTACGAGCATCTCCAATATTCTCTCTACCACTTACATAGCCAAATGTTTTAGTAGCGTTTGGATAATACCCACTCATTAGCGAAGCTCTAGATGGTCCGCAAACAGGAAACTGGCAATACGCTTTTGTATACTGAACTCCTTCTGATGCCAATTTATCAATATTTGGAGTATGAGAAACAGTATTACCATAGGATGATACCGCAGTTGCCGTAAGGTCATCTGAAATAATAAAAAGCACGTTATATTCCTCTTTTTCAGCACAGGAAAAGAAGGTAAATACCAACAAGAGCATTACATATTTCATAAAGCTATTCTGTATTTCGCGCTTATGTAACCAATTCGATAATTCAATTAATAAGTTTTAGTTAATCCTGCTGCTTAAACGATGATATGTCAAATGATATTCATAAACCAAGCAAACCATCTTTGAAATGTTCCCAGTCTGAAATTATAACACGAATAATTAAGAACGCTACTATCCCCATAATTACTTTTAGATAGTTCTTTTTTAATTCATCTTTCATACAAAAACGTTTAAAGGTTTACTTCTAATTTTTAATAGTCTAACATATTTAAGTTCAAATACTCGGTTTCAAGAAAGAAAATACTCCATTGCCCGTATTCATAATTCCCTAAGTTCTCTGCTCTGCTAAAAAAAAAGTACTTACCATCTCGTGAAAACCTTGGACTACTTTCTTCATTTTCTGTATTTACTAAGGTTCCAATTGATTTTGCTTTACTCCATCCATTTTCTGTCATTTTAGAAACAAAAATATCTTCTCCCCCTTTTCCGCCAGGAGCATCATAGGAATTGAAAACTAAAAATTCACCGTTTGGCGAAATAACAGCAGAGTAAACCCACAATTTTTCATCTTCAAATATTCCCTTCACCTGTATGGGTTCAGAAAACTCTTCTCCATTA
>CALHVP010000096.1 GCA_938038975.1 uncultured Maribacter sp.
TTATATCGTTTAAAACTGGTATTTCAGGATACTTAGTAACGCTCTCCTTTTGTTCGTTTGTCATCAAGTGATAAATAGCTCTAATTCTATTATACGTTTCAGATTTAAAACTTTTTGTTACTTCATATTTGGACATGATATTAGTGTACTCGACCATCATGTTCTCAGTTGCTTCATCAATACTGATGTAATTAATATTGAAAGCATTGATATTTTTTAGCTCCTCCTTTATTGAATCTTCTATATAGGAATTATAAGGTATTTCACTATCGTATAAGATAGCTTTTTCTATGGGTACAATAGTCGTTTGACTAAAGCTATAGGTAAGTACGGCTAAAAGTGGCAGAACCAAAATACTTCGCAGCAAAACCGCTTTTCTTGATGTTTGTGTTTTCATGATTGTAAATCGTTTTTTGATTGATGAATAATTGATGGGATTAACTAAGGGTGATTGATGATGTTGATTATCTTCTGATAAATAGGATAATAACGTATTTTGATAATTTGCTTTAGATATGTTTTTATTCAATACAGCTTCATCTGCTAAGAATTCATGGTTCAATTTTATAGCTTTTTTTAATAAATATATAAATGGATTTATCCAAAATATAACCTGTAAAAACTCAACAAATAAAATATCATAACTATGTTTTTGTCGTGCGTGTGTTTGCTCGTGTAATAGCACTTCTTTAGGTATTTCTTGTGCTTCAAATTTTTGTTTGTTTAGAAAAATATAGCTTAGAAATGTGTGAGGGGGTAAGGCATCGCTTAACAGCACGTGAATAAATTGTTCCCATTTCTGTTTTGGGTTTTTTTGAATTCTTCTACCTATTTGAATAAGGTTTTTAAGAAATTTTACACCAAAAAATAGGAATCCAATAAAGTAAACCGTCCAAAGAATTGGTTCAATATCTAGTACATCTTTTTCTAATGCTTGTGGTATTCCAATTGGCCCAGCTGTTGCCTGTGGCACTGCGTATTCTTGTGCCGTAACATAGGTGGTAGGCAACACTTCAACATACTCATTAAATATGAGTGCAGGTATTAGTAATGCTGCAACCAAAGATGCTAAAAGATATATGCGTTTGAACACATGCATATGCTCATTTTCTAAACATATTTTGTAAAAAAAGTAGAGTATTGCTAAGCAAATAGTAAATTTTAGAAGGTAGATTAGCATGATTATTTCTTTTGAATTTCGTTGTCAATCAGTTTCTTTAATGCTTCCAATTCTGTTTTAGATAGGTTGGTTTCCTGAGTGAAGAAAGAAGCAAATTGTCCTGGGCTGTCATTAAAAAAGTTTTTAATGAGTCCGTTCACATGTTTAGCGAAGTAGTCCTTCTTTTTTACAAGAGGAAAGTATTCTCTAGTTCTACCAAAGCTCTCATAGTTTATGAAACCCTTATCAGTCATTCTTTTTAACAAGGTTGCAACTGTAGTTGTAGCTGGTTTTGGTTCTGGATGAGCTTCTAGAAGATCTTTCATAAACGCTTTTTTTAGTTTCCAGATGATGTTCATGAGTTCTTCTTCAGATTTTGATAGCTGCATGTCTACAAGTTTTAGCATTTGTTCTACAAACATAGAGCAAATATTTTAATTCTACAAATGTAGAGTTGATTTTTAATAGTAAACGAACTAAAACGTATACCTATTACAAAGGTGAAAGCAGCTCTCTAAACTCTTTTTTGAGCTTGAATTTGTGTCAGTATTGTACTAGAAAAGATAAAAGACTTTACTGTAACCATTCTCACAACGTTTTCTAGGGTAAGAATAAATTTGTATTTGATTTTGTGTTTGAACTTGAGCTTGAACTTGAATTTGAATTTGATTTTTGTGTTTGACCTTGAACTTTGTATTGTTTGCTGCGTTAGGGATAGAACGGGAAAGCCCGCATTCGCCTTTTTATGCGAAGCGTACTTGCACTGTATAGCCCGACCCTTTTTCAGGGGAACGCCCAAGAATCTAAAGTCTTTTTAAAAGGCTAAGTTTGCACAGCATAAAACAGAATAACATGGAGATTGAAGAACAGTTGAAAGAAAGAAGTGGTGGAATATGTGAATTGTGCACTGCAAACACAGATTTAAAGGTATACGAGGTGCCACCAAAATCTACAGGTGGTGTGGACGGTAGTATATTCATATGTGAAACATGTAGTTCTCAGATAGAAGATGCAGAAAAAATGGATCCTAACCATTGGAGGTGTTTAAATGATAGTATGTGGAGTGAGCACGACGCGGTAAAGGCTGTTGTTTGGAGAATGCTATCACGCTTAAAGGGAGAAGGCTGGCCAAAAGATTTATTAGACATGATGTATTTAGATGCTGATACGTTAGAATGGGCTAAGGCTACTGGAGAAGGCTTGGCAGAGTCTGAAAAAATAATACATAGAGATGTTAACGGGGTTATTTTACAAAATGGCGATAATGTTGTACTTATAAAAGACCTTAAAATCAAAGGTTCTAGCCAAATTGCCAAACAAGGTACAGCGGTTCGCCGTATTTCTTTAGATAGGGAAAATGCAGAATTTATTGACGGTAAAGTAGGACCCACACTCACGGTAATTATTACGAAGTATGTAAAGAAGACTTCTTAGGCTTTATTTTGCTGATGTTCTTTCTTAAATTAGTAGCGTTTTAAGTTTAAGTAATTTGTTTGAATAGGGCAATAAAGGTTTCATTTTTACAGTTATAAGTAAGAAATAACCTACAAGAAATATTTTGATTGTAGTTAGTTTAGACCACTTACCTTTATTTGAAACCTATATGAAGATATTAACCATAGATGACCAGTTGTTAGTTACATTTTCTGTTCAACGTATACTAAGTAACCGAGGATATACAGTTAAAACTGCTGCTGATGGCTTAGAAGGGGTTAAAATATTTGAACAATTTCAGCCAGACTTGGTTATAGTAGACTATCATATGCCGCGAATGAATGGAGTAGAAGTGGTGGAGTATATAAGAATCACTAGAAATTCAAATATTCCTATTTTAATTATGTCTGGGAGTAAGGATTTAACTATAATCGAAAAAGGATTTGAGTTAGGAATAGCTGATTATTTGCATAAACCTGTAGATTTAGATAAACTAGTTGCAGCCGTGTCCAATCTTTTTGAGAGAGCAAGGATTGCTATTTAATTAGCAATTTACTTATTCAACGGGCGCTCATTAATCCAGTGAAAACCTCTAGATTTTAATAAGAAACTATCTATATGTTTGCGCTCTAGGAATATAGACACACTGTCATTTTCCAAAATTCCTTTTATTTCTAATATAGAATAACTTGGGTAGCTATAGTTTAGGTTATTGGATATGGTGTCTTTATGTAGACCATACATACTTATGGTTTGTGCAGTGGTGTCTGTTTTAAATTTAAAATACCTTTTGGAATCGTCCATATATTTAACAATGACCGTATTTTTTTGATCAATTACTAGATAGCGCCAGCGTTTGTCATCTGTAATGAGAGGAGCTACGGTATCCTTATTTTGAATGACCCGTTTTGCTTCCCAAATACCATAGAGAAACGGCTTGTCACTAGCATCTGATCTAGATTTTTCTGTCATGGAACCAAACAAAATACCCATTCCTATTAGTAATACAAGGCCTATCACCTTTACCCAAAAAATGGTCTTAGAATAACTGGTATCTGTTACTGGCGTATAATACGAATAGGTTTTTGTAGCTTCATTTTTTATAAAAACCTGAAGAAATCGTTTGCTATCTGTTATAAAGAGTACGCCTGCCATGAGAATAAGGTGAACAGACAACAGTTTTACAGGAATATCAAACATGAAATTCATCATGGCTACTTGAAACATAACACCTATAATAACCAAGGCGCCTAGTGTTTGTGTTCGTTTAGGAATTAATAAAAGTCCTCCTAGAATTTCCATGAACCCGGCAAACATTCCAAATCCTTTAGAATAACCCATATAGGTCCATGCAAGACCCATAGGGGAGAAGTTGCCTAAAGGTTCCATTAGACGTATAAGCGAAGTCGAAGGAAACTGTATCTGAAACACTTTTACAAAACCATACAAGAACATGGTACATATTAAAGAGACTCTAAGTAGAATTAGAAACCAGTATAATAATTTATTATAGGCTTTACTCTTTTTGTTTAAAATGGACCAAACAAAAGTCCCTAGTACAGCGATACTTGCGTTGATGAATAGTAAGACATATGCAAAAGTATTGTCTCCACTTCCGTAACCGTTTGCCTCAAAGAAATAATCTATGCCTAGCACATGTTCCCCAATCCAAATGACTGGTGATTCCAATAATGCTCCACAAAATAGCAGTAAAATATATGCAGCGAAATAGCAAAAAATAAACCTGAATACCAGTTTACTGCTGCCGCTCCATTGTTCTACATATTCTTGTGAGAGTAACATATGGGTTTAGTTATTAGTTTTCAATTCTGTAAAATAATGATAGAAATATGGAATAGTTTCAATGCCTTTCAAATAGTTCCACACCCCAAAATGTTCATTAGGGGAATGTATAGCATCGCTATCTAAACCAAAGCCCATTAAAATAGTCTTGCTACCTAATTCTTGTTCAAAAAGTGAAACGATAGGGATACTACCTCCGCTACGTTGTGGAATTGGCTTTTTACCAAAGGTAGTTTCGTATGCTTTTGATGCAGCTTGGTAGCCAATTGTATTTATTGGAGTAACATAACCTTGTCCTCCATGATGAGGTGTAACTTTAACGGTAACACCTGCAGGGGCAATAGCTTCAAAATGCGTCTTGAATAATGTAGTAATTTCTTTCCAATCTTGATTAGGAACCAATCGCATAGAAATTTTAGCATAGGCCTTACTTGCTATTACTGTTTTAGCTCCTTCACCTGTATAACCACCCCAAATGCCATTTACATCTAATGTTGGTCTAATAGAATTGCGTTCGTTTGTGGTGTAGCCTTCTTCTCCATACACAGATGCAATATCCAAAGCTTTTTGGTACGCATCTAATGAGAACGGAGCTTTTGCCATCTCAGCTCGTTCTTCTTTGGATAGTTCTTCTACATTATCATAAAAACCAGGAATGGTTATATGATTATCTTCATCGTGTAAGGAAGCAATCATTTTCGTTAGCACGTTAATAGGGTTGGCAACAGCCCCACCATATAATCCAGAATGTAAATCTCTATTGGGCCCTGTTACTTCTACTTCTACATAACTTAGTCCTCTTAAACCAGTAGTTATGCTTGGTACATCATTAGCAATCATTCCCGTGTCTGAAATAAGAATAATATCGTTTGCTAATTTCTCTTTGTTTTCTGCTACGTAAACTGCTAGGTTGTTACTACCTACTTCCTCTTCGCCTTCAATCATGAATTTTACGTTACAAGGCAACTGCTTTGTATTAACCATAAGTTCCATGGCTTTCACGTGCATATACATCTGTCCTTTATCATCACAAGCACCTCTAGCGAATATGGCTCCATCTGGGTGTAATTCTGTTTTTTGTATGACAGGTTCAAACGGTGGTGAGTTCCAAAGATTTATCGGATCTGGTGGTTGTACATCGTAATGACCGTAAACTAAAACAGTAGGAAGTTTTGGGTCAATAATCTTTTCTCCATAAACAATTGGATATCCTTCTGTTTGGTGAATTTCTACTATGTCACAACCTGCTTCTTCTAAGGCTTTTTGAACTGAATCTGCCGTATTAAAAACATCTTTTGAAAAAGCTGGGTCAGCACTTATAGATGGTATTTTAAGTAAATCTATAAGTTCTTTTATAAAGCGATCTTTATGTTCAGAAATGTATTCTGGTATATTTTGCATGTGGGTTTCTTGTTTGTAAAAGATAAAAGTACAAAATCAAAGAAATTAAACTTGTAAAATTTAGAGAATTGAATTTTTACTTTATATTTGCATCCCGTTTTAGAACGGATATGCAGGCGTGGTGGAATTGGTAGACACGCTAGACTTAGGATCTAGTGCCTTACGGTGTGAGAGTTCGAGTCTCTCCGCCTGTACA